>JAEYLA010000193.1 GCA_023461495.1 Bacillota bacterium
GAAAGGATGAAGCGGAAGTGGAGCGGCTGGTGAACGCCGCGCTGGAACAGTGCCATATTGCACATTTAAAAGATCGTTCTCCGCTGCGGCTTTCCGGCGGGGAAAAACGTATGGCAGCAATCGCTACCGTGCTTGCCATGCAGCCGGACGTGCTGCTGCTCGACGAACCTTCGGCATTCTTGGACCCGCGCGCACGGCGGAACCTGATCACACATTTGAAAACGCTGCCCCAAACGAAGCTTATTGCCACGCATGATCTTCCGCTGGCAGCGGAACTCTGTGAGGAAATTGTGGTGCTTCAACAGGGGACGGTTCTCACAGCCGGGCGTCCGGAAGAACTGCTCTATGATGCAGCACAGATGGATGCCTGCGGCCTGGAGGCCATTCCTTATAGGATATAGGAGAACGCTATGGATCAACGGGAACTCATCGATTTGCTCTACGCCGTACAGCATGGGGAGACCGCACCCGAACAGGCTGCAAAATTGCTCAAAATGGAGCCGTTTGAGGAGCTTGGCTACGCGAAGGTCGATCATCACCGGGCGCTGCGCCAGGGGCAACAAGAGGTCATTTACGGCCAGGGGAAGACGTTGGAGCAGATTCTTGGAATTGTGGACGCTATGCGCGCACGGGGGGCTGTCAATATCCTTGTGACGCGGTTGGCCCCTGAAGCGGCGGAGCAGATTGGGGAAAAACACCCTTTTGCATATCATGCGACGGCAAAGCTTGGCGTCGTCAACCCGGATGCGGGCAAGGAACGGAAAGGCGCGGTTGTGGTGGTTTCCGCCGGTACCAGCGATATGCCGGTCGCCGAGGAAGCGGCGCTGACGGCGGAGACGCTGGGAAGCCATGTCATCCGCGTATACGATGCGGGCGTTGCAGGACTGCACCGCCTGCTTGCGCACCTTGACGCGCTTGCAAGCGCGCGCGCCGTGGTGGCGGTAGCGGGCATGGAGGGCGCCTTGGCGAGTGTCGTTGGTGGCTTGGTGGAATGTCCCGTGATTGCCGTGCCAACAAGCGTGGGATATGGCGCAAACTTTGGCGGCGTTTCGGCGCTATTGTGTATGCTCAATTCCTGTGCAAGCGGCGTGAGCGTGGTCAATATCGACAATGGCTTTGGCGCGGGCTTCCTTGCGCACAAAATCAATATGACAAGGGGGCTCTAGCATGCGTACAATATACCTCGAATGCCGCATGGGCGCCGCTGGCGACATGCTCTGCGCGGCACTGTATGAAGTTTGCGGGCAGAAAGAACAGTTTTTAAATACCATGAACGCGCTCTCCCTGCCGGGCGTTTCTTTTCAGATTGTGCCGGAACAAAAATGCGGCATTGCAGGTTCCCGGGCGGTTGTCACCATCTGCGGAGAAGAAGAGGACGCGCATACGCATGCACACAACCATGAGCAGCACAACCATGCACATGCGCACAGCCACGGGCATCCACATGGTCACGAGCATGCACACAGGCATGAACCGCAGGAAGCGCAGCACGTTCCTCATCACGACCACCAGGTTTTGGGCGGCATCCGGGCAAAGATTGCGGCGCTTGCTTTGCCGGAGGAAGTGAAAGCCGACGCCATTGCGGTTTATACGCTCCTTGCGGAAGCGGAAGCGCATGTGCATGGCACGGAAGTAGGGCTGGTGCATTTCCATGAGGTGGGCGCGCTTGATGCGGTAGCGGATATTGTTGGCGCATGCCTGCTATTCCACCTGATCAAGCCGGATGAAATTCTCGCCTCCCCCGTCCATACAGGCGCAGGGCAGGTAAGAACTGCGCATGGAGTGTTGCCGGTACCTGCGCCCGCCACGGCCTATCTGCTGCGCGGCATTCCTGCTTATTCGGACGGTACACTGGGAGAACTTTGTACGCCCACGGGCGCGGCGCTTCTAAAGCATTTTGTCAGCCGCTTTTGCGATATGCCGCAGATGGCAACACAGCAGATCGGCTACGGCATGGGAAAAAAGGAGTTTGCGGCGGCGAATTGCGTGCGTGCCTTCTTAGGGGAACGGCATCAGGAAGCGGGCCAAATGGAGCGCATTCTGGAGCTTCGCTGTAACATTGACGATATGACGCCGGAGTCCATCGGCTTTGCTACGCAGGCGGTGCTCGAAGCGGGCGCTTTGGATGTCTATGTGGAGCCAGTATATATGAAGAAGAACCGCCCGGGCTTTGTGGTGGTCTGCATTTGCCGGGAAGGGCAGGCGGAGCAGTTTGCTAGGCTTCTGTTCACGCACACGACGACACTTGGCGTACGGACGGTAATCTGCGGACGGTATACGCTGACGCGTACAATGGCGGAACGGGAGACTTCCCTTGGCAAGGTGCGCGTTAAGGAGGCACAAGGGTATGGCATCTGCCGCCGCAAGCCGGAATATGAGGATGTCGCCCGCATTGCAAAGGAGAATGGGCTGTCTCTTCAAACGGTATACCAACAGGTTCTTCAGGAGATCGGGCAATAAAATAGCATGAAAAGAGAGCGCCGGCTTTGAAGTGACCCGAAAAGTTAGACAAAAAAGAATAAGCAGCATGAAGGGCTTGAAGTCTGTGTAAAGCAGGCGGCAAGCCTTTCAGTTTCACCTTAATTCGGCAGCTATTATTGAGTTTTGTTGGTTATTCATATTTTTCAGCCGCTTCCCGTTGTGAAGCTTATTCTGAACGACATCCTCGACAACCTGTTGCTTGGATTCACCCGTATACTTCTTGTTTGGCACACCTCTTGGCATAGTAAAACACCCCATTCGTTTTCAGTTTATCATACTGTCTAACAAATGGGGTGCAGTTCACTTTTTGGCGCTCTTTTTCTATCGTGTGGTGACGGATCAACGAAAATGAAACGATTTCTGGAGGATGCTGCCGAAAGCGAAAAGAATGATGTGGTCATGGGGAGGATATCCTGATACAAACCGGACAGCCTATCCAATAAAAGCGCATTGGCGGGGCGGAATATGTTAGAAAACTTGCTTTTGATCGCGGCGACCTCCACCGGTTCGGTGCTGATGCTGTTTATCTTGACCAAGCTTATGGGCAACAAGCAGATGTCCCAGTTAAGCATGTTCGATTATATCATCGGCATTACCATTGGCTCTATTGCTGCGGAAATGGCCACCAATCTGGAGGAATTTCAGGAGCCGCTGACGGCGATGATCATTTATGCGGCGCTGTCCATACTGATTTCCTATGCAAATTATAAGTCTATTGTGCTGCGCCGGTTTCTGACGGGGAAATCGCTGGTGCTTTTTGAGAATGGAAAGCTCTATGAAGGCAATCTGAAAAAAGCAAGGCTGGACATCAATGAGTTTTTGATGCTCTGCAGAACCCAGGGGTATTTTAATATTGCAAACCTGCAAACTGCAATTCTCGAGCCCAACGGAAAAATCAGCTTCCTGCCTTTATCGCAATACCGGCCTGTAACCCCCAAGGATATGAACCTGACCCCGCCCGTTGAAAAGCCTGCCATCAACGTGGTGATTGACGGGAATATCATGCAGGAAAATCTGATGTTTGCAGGCAAGAATGAGGAATGGCTCAATAAGCAGCTGAAA
>JAEYLA010000194.1 GCA_023461495.1 Bacillota bacterium
GGCTTAACGTTTGTGCCGCTCATAGAGGGGCTGGTGTCCATATGGGCGATCAGGCCGACGATGGGAAGTTCCTTATTTGTGGTTGCGGGCACCACGCCGTACACATAGCCGAATTCGTCCATGTGGACGTCTTCCATGCTCAGCGCCTTCATTTCTTCTACCAATGCTCGCCCAAGAACCTTTTGCTTGTCCGTGCTGGGGCAGATGCTTTCGCTTGCGGCCTCGTCCGAGGTGGTATCGTAACCCACATAGTTCAGGAATCGTTCGTATGCTCTCATTGGGAAACTCCTTTTCTCAATACGAATTCCAAACATAAATGCATTGTCGCAGCGATTCTTTTCGCGCGGGGCGTCGTCGCCTTCCGCTCAACGTAGCGCTGCTACGCCTCACTCCGGCTCCTTGCCCCACGCGAAAATCCCTCGCCGCTTTGAATGCATTTGTGTTTTCCATTAGTATAAGCTACTCTTCTTTCATTTTACGTCTTTCCATTCAAATAACAATAGAAACCGGGCAGAAATCCATACTTTTAAAATTTTCAGCCCGGAAAGAGCCGTTTCATTTACTTTCCGGCGCAGTTGCGCTATACTCAATAATACACTGTTTTCATATATGAATAAAGAAATGAGTGAGGAGGAAGAACATGACCGGCATTGAGCGGCACGCGGTGCTTGTAGCGCTGCTGGCAAAGCACGCGATCGAGGCCTGCGGCGAAGCGGGGCGGGAGGCATTCTTAAAAGGGATTACGCGCATGGCATATGAGCGCGGTACGCGTATGGCCGCGCGCGCGATTCTGGATGGAGAGCGCCTTACTGTAGCAGCCTTTCAGGTTTATGGGGAGTGGCGGCCGCAGCCCGGGGAGATGGAAGCTATGCTCGTAACGGAACCTTCGGGTGCTGTCACGGTTGTGCGCGATTGTCCGTGGAACAACAGCTGGAAAAAATACGGCCTGCTGACGTATGGAAAGCTGTATTGTGAGGTGGTGGACGATGCGCTGGCGCGCGGGTTTCATCCGGAGCTTTGTTGTACCGTGCCCTGTACCTTAAGCCATGGGGCCGAATGCTGCCGGTTTGAATGGAACGCATCGTTCAGCGAAGAGGAAGAACGGTCGATTGGCCGGAAAAAGGCGAACTTGGGGGAGCGCGCGGTAAAAGACTTTGACTACCACATCGGCCATGTTCTACACAGCGTAGGCGGGGAGATGATGATGCAGCTTGGGGATGCGGGTGCAATCGCCACGAAGCGGGCGGAAGCGGAATTTGCGGCGCTCTTTGGGCAGGCGTGTCTGGATGCCGCAAAGAAGGCGTATCCGAGTACGCTTTAGGATAGTTGTATACCTTCCGTAAAGCGCGCGGCGCAGTTATTGACAGCGTGGTGCCCATGTTTTATAATAACACCATCGCAGGATGACATGGGATTTTGAGCGGCTTTAGGAAGACCCGGCGGCAGCGAAAGAGAATTGCGCCTTAGGCTGAAAGCGCATGCGTGCGGCAAACCGTGAACACCAGCCCATTGACTGCGGCGCGTGGCGCGCGATATGGCGCCGACGAGTGGTTTTACAACAACTAGGGTGGAACCGCGGGAGCAAAGTGATCCCGTCCCTTGCAAGCGCAAGGGGCTTTTTTTATGTAAACAGGAACGATCATTCTGCAATCAGCCGTACAGGCGAAAGGAGATCAGGAAGAACGATGAACATTACATACCAGGGAAAGGTGCACGTGTTTGACAGCGGCGTGAGCGCGCTGGATATTGCAAAGCAATTGGATGAGGAAGCCTATAAGGCTGCGCTTGCGGCCGAGGTAAACGGCAAGCTCGTGGACGCCTTTGCGCCCATTGTGGAGGACGCGACCGTCCGCCTGCTGACATGGGAGGATGAAGGCGGCCGCTGGACGCTCAGGCATACCGCGGCGCACGTGATGGCGCAGGCGGTCAAGCGCCTGTTCCCGGAGGCGAAGTTTGCCATCGGCCCCGCTATCGACAGCGGTTTCTATTATGATTTTGATACGCCCCGCCCGTTTACGATGGAGGATTTTGAGGCCATCGAAAAAGAGATGGCAAAAATCTCCAAGGAGCGCCTGCGGGTGGAGCGCGTTGAACTCCCGCGTGAAGAGGCCATCCGGCTCATGAAGGAAAAGGACGAACCCTATAAGGTGGAACTCATTGAAGATTTGCCAGAGGACGCGGTGATCTCATTCTATAAGCAGGGCGAGTTTATGGACCTGTGCGCTGGCCCTCACCTTGGCAATACCCAGAAGGTGAAGCATTTTAAGCTTTTGTCCCTTGCGGGCGCATACTGGCGCGGCAGTGAAAAAAACAAGATGCTCCAGCGCATTTACGCCACGGCGTTCCCCACAAAGGAACAGCTTGAAGCGCATATCCGGCAGCTGGAAGAGGCCAAAAAGCGCGATCACAACAAGCTGGGGCGTGAACTTGAAATGTTTACGACCGTGGATGTGATTGGCCAGGGCCTGCCGATCCTGCTCCCGAAGGGCGCGCGCGTTATTCAGCTGCTGCAGCGCTTTGTGGAGGATGAGGAGCAAAAGCGCGGCTACCTGCTCACAAAGACGCCCCTGATGGCAAAATCCGATCTCTATAAGATTTCCGGCCACTGGGACCATTACCGGGACGGCATGTTCGTCATGGGAGATCCGGATGATGAGGAGGCGGAGTGCTTTGCGCTGCGTCCCATGACCTGCCCGTTCCAATTCATGGCGTATCTCAATAGAGCCCGCTCCTACCGCGATCTCCCCATGCGCCTGAATGAAACGTCAACGCTGTTCCGTAACGAATCCTCCGGCGAAATGCACGGGCTGATCCGTGTGCGGCAGTTCACCATTTCAGAGGGGCATCTTGCCGTGCTGCCCGAGCAGGTGGAGGAAGAATTCAAGGGCTGTCTGGATCTTGCGAAGTTCATGCTCAAAACCCTTGGCTTTGAAAACGATGTCAGCTACCGCTTCTCCAAGTGGGATGAGAACGATAAGGAGAAATACATCGGTTCCAAGGAAAGCTGGGAGCAAACGCAGGACATGATGCGTACCATTCTCAACGACTTGGAGGTTCCCTTCACGGAGGCGGACGGCGAGGCGGCGTTCTACGGCCCCAAGCTTGATATCCAGATCCGCAACGTCTATGGAAAAGAGGATACGCTCATCACCATACAGATCGACTTCCAGCTTGCGGAGCGCTTTGGCATGGTGTATACCGACCGCGACGGGGAGAAGAAGCATCCCATCGTCATCCATCGCACGTCCATCGGCTGCTACGAGCGCACGCTGGCGCTGCTGATTGAAAAGTACGCCGGCGCGCTGCCCACTTGGCTGATGCCCACACAGGTGAAGGTGCTGGCGATGACCGATCGCAATCACGATGCGTGCAATGCCATCCGGCAAACGTTGCTCGACGCGGGCATCCGCGTGGAGTGCGACCTGCGCAATGAAAAGATCGGCTACAAAATCCGTGAGGCGCAGATGCAGAAGACCCCGTATATGCTTATCATTGGCGATAAGGAAGCCGAGCAGAACGTGGTGGCCGTGCGCTCCCGGAGCGAGGGCGACTTGGGCACGATGCAGCTCGAAGCGTTCCTGACGAAAATCCAAAAGGAAATTGCGGATAAGGTGCACGCGTAGTCTAGGGATTCCCAAGGGGCGAGTTCTTGGTGGCGGTTGAGGGCAGCACCCCCAAAGTGGATTACAACTATAAAACGCAGGGGCTGTCGTGCTAAGCGAGAGCGAGGCAGCAAGAAAAACGAGCCAAGGCAGTCGTGCCAAGGCTCGTTTTCGTGCAAACTGGAGTTGTGCAAAAACGAAGACACCAGTATTACAAATCATACTGAAAAATCGAGCGAATATCAAAATGAAGCAAAACAAATCCGGTTGCACGGTTCACCTGCTCAGTTCGGCCTAACTTATGCACAATCGCATATGGGCTTGCCTCCGAATGGCAGCCTAAACTCGCCGGGTTTGTTTCTTATACCTTCTTTTCGGCTTTCATATACATTTTGCAGGCACCCTTCCTCTTTCTCGCAACATCGCAAAGAGGCTGCCGTGCTTTTCTTAGCACGACAGCCCCCTCCTGAGAACTTTGAGCAAAACCGCTTAATTCGGAGACTCCGTAGGGCTGCCTTCTGATGCCCTTTTCGCATCCCCCATATTTTGTTTGAGCTTTTGATAAAGCTCGTAGGACTCATAGATGTTTACTCTCAAAGAAGCGGATTGTTTCCGTATAGGAAAGCCGTCTTCATTATAAATTGTATGACTACGGGAGGAATAGGACACCATGCAATATCCCCCTGAAAGTTGAGCGTCCCACCCAAATGAAATTTTACCCTCTGGAAGCTCTTTTTCGAGGAACGCCCGATAAACGTCTTCTTCATTCTCGAAACCGCCGTAAAGCAGCGTAGCGAACACGATTTGCTGCTTCCAGTCCTCCCACTCAATTTGATCCGAATCAACGCTCTGATCAAATGTTGTCGATAACATCCGTTCGCCTTCATAATTTGCAGAGGAAATACCTGCGAGAAACACGCTATTGCTGGTGTCGTCATAAGTTTCCGTTGGGCTGCGAACTACATAAAGTATATGTCCTTCTGTAATCGAAGTCGTTTCTGATTCGGAAATAATCCCCGGCAGCCCGGCTTTTTCCAGCGTAGCGGTAATCACTTCCTTCTCTAATGGAAAAGTAGTTTGAAACCGTTCGTCTTTTTTACAGTCGGCCAGAGAGTAGAGTAGTATACCAAGCACGCAAACCGCAAGAAATAAATATATCAATCGCTTCAAACAATCACCTCACAATGATCTTCATTTTTAGCCGTGAGCATAACGGATAAACACAGTGCAATCAAAGGTTTTGCGTCAGGGCAACATGCAATTGTCACTATGTAAAAATAGAAACAGCCAGCCCGCAATGGTATAATATTGTTATGGCAAACCACACCGAAAGGGGCTGACCGTTATCTATCGTCATGAAACCATACAGGTTTGGACTCACGCCCAATCATCCGCTTGTTTCTGTCCTGCGTTTCGCTCATGGCTGTCTTCATTTACAAGGATTAGGCTCGTAATCTTCTCCATAATATCTTCCTTTGTTAATCGAAGGCAGGGAG
>JAEYLA010000195.1 GCA_023461495.1 Bacillota bacterium
CAGGAGATTGCACATATCCTGCACGCCATGGATGCCGTGGTTGTACATGATCTCATCCGCATCCACCGTGGCGTCAAACGCGTAGCTCTCTGTTGTATCGAGCACCAACAGCGGCAATTGGGTCTTAGTAAGCGCGTCGATACATTCAAGAGAAGGCGAATAGGCAAGGTGCAGCGTCACGATCGCGCAGACACCTTCGTCTTCAAGCATCCTGACCGCTGCTGCAAATTCCTCCCGCACCCTGCAGATTGGCGCACAAACCATATCAAGCCCGCGATTCTCCAATTGGTTTACAATGGTATCGCGGAAATTTTCAATTTTAGGGCGCATGAACGCGCATGTTTCATCGTAAAGCGCAAGATACAGCGGAAGCAATCCGATCTTACTCATCTGGTTCCTTTCCTAAGACAGCTCTGCCGGAGCGTTCCCTCCGGCAGAGCACGCCTAATACAGTTGCTAGTACGTTTTAATGGGAGGAATTTAGTTCTTTGCCGTTACTTCGTAGGTGTATTTTTCTGCAAACTGGTCCGCGTTTTCCTTGGTGATGACGACAGAACCGGAGTCCACCGTGGGGGGCAGGGGATTTACGCCGCCGCCGAGATAATCGTTGATTACCTTCAGTTTGCCGTCGACATATTCATTGAGCCACTTCAGGGCAATGTAGCCTTCCACGTAAGAGTTCTGGGCATAAGAAGCCGCCAGTTCCCCGCTCTTGATCAATTCCAGTGTAGCGGCGTCACGATCGCGGCCAATGATCTGGATCTTGCCGGTAAGGCCCGCCTCACGCACGGCGGTGGTGGCGCCAACCGCCGTATACGCCTGCTGGCCAATGATACCGACTACATCGGGATTGGCCTGCAATGCTGCGCCGATGTTGGTGGCGGCGATGTTGGCGTCCGCGGTATCGTCCACTTCCACAACCTTGACGTTGGGCGCGAGCTCCGCAAGCGCATCCTTTGAGCCCCTGAGATTGTCAAGCGCGGAAGGCTGCCCTGCGCTGATTGCAGAGGAAATTAAGACCGTGCCGCTTTTTCCTTCAATCAGCTTTGCCATATGCTTGCCCATGTCGTAGCCTGCATTATAGGGGTTGCAGCCTAAGAAGGAAAGCCTGTCGGACGGAATATCCGTATTGACGCAGATAACAGGTATGCCCGCCGCGATTGCGTTGTTGACTGCGGCGGCCGTTTCCACCGCCTGGCCATGGAGGATAATGCCGGTCACTTTATTTGCAACCGCCTGGTCGATCGCCTGGGAAATCTGGTCGGGCACGAATTCCTGGGGGCCTGCATAATACCAGGTGGCGCCGATCTCTTTGGCCGCGTCGCTCACGCCGCCCTTGAGCGCGTCAAAGAACTCCAACTGGAACAGGGAACCGATCACGCAATACACTTCGCCTTCGCCGGGGAGCGCCTGGCTCGCCTCGGCTCCAGGAGCCTGCACCGGCTGGGGCGCAGCCTGCGGCGCAGCACACGCAGAAAGCAGAGTGCCAAGCAACAGCATGATAACGACTACCATTGAAAGTTTCTTCATGTTACGTTCCTCCATGTCGTTTTTTTATCTACTTCCCCTATTGGGAATGCAAATCAATTGAGACCAGACGCCAACTGCATGATTCGTTCTTCCGTAAGCCGCGTATCGTTCTCCAGCACATCCATGAGTTTTCCTTCATGCATGACCATCACGCGGTCGCAGGAGGCCAGGATTTCCGGCAATTCAGATGAAACAATGATGACGGATTTCCCCTTGGATACAATGCCGCGCAGCAGCGCGTGGATTTCCGCTTTTGCACCGACGTCAACGCCGCGCGTGGGTTCATCAATGAGCACGATTTCCGGGTCGTTGGAAAGCCACATGGAAAGCAGCACCTTTTGCTGGTTTCCGCCGGACAGATTCATGACCTTTTGTTTGAGATCGGAGCATTTGATGCGCATGGCGTCTACATAGCGGCGTGCGTTCTGTTCAATGCACTTATACCGGATGACGCCCTGTTCTTCATATTTTTTGTGGGATGCTGCGGCAATGTTGGTTTTCACATCAAGGCCCAGGAACAGCCCGAGCTGCTTGCGTTCCTTCGTGATGTACGCAAGGCCATGCCGTTTCGCGGTAATGGGATCTTTCATCTCCACCTGCTTTTGGTTGATGAAAATCTTCCCGCCCGTGCATTCCCGCCAGCCGAACAGCGTTTCAAGGATTTCCGTTCTCCCGGAGCCTTCCAACCCCGCTATCCCAAGGATTTCCCCGCGCCGGAGCCGAAAGCTGACGTCCTGCATCTGCTTGCCGGAACAAAGCGCTTCCGCCTCGAGTATGACCTCGCCCGGGTTGAATTCCCCCGTCCGGTAGTCGAATTCCACGTCGCGGCCAACCATGTACCGGACTAAAAGATCCTTTGTTGTATGTTCATCGCGCGGGAATGTCGTGACATGCTCGCCGTCTTTGAGCACCGTGATGCTGTCCGCGAGCTCGAGCACCTCATCAAGGCGGTGCGAAATATAGATGATGGTAATCCCCTGCTGTTTCATGCGGGCAATCAGCTCATAAAGCTTGTTGACCTCCACTTCCGTGAGCGCTGACGTCGGTTCGTCCAAAATGACGACCCTAGCCTGTTCATTGATCAGCCGTGCGATCTCCACCATCTGCTGGGAACCCAGGCTGATATCCCGCATAATGCTGCGCTCATTGATATACGTCAGCCCGCACATATCCAGGACCTCTCGCGCATTCCTGTATAATTGCTTATAATCGATTGCGCCACGCTTTTGGGGCAGGTTGTTGCAGAACAGGTTGCTTGCAACATCCAGGTGCACAAAATTGCTCAATTCCTGATGGACAACGCCGATTCCGGCTTTCTTCGCGTCCTCGGGGCTGCGGAACTGGATCTGCTTTTCAAACAAAAACGCCTGCCCCTCGTCAATCGGGTTCACGCCTGCCAATATCTTGATCAGCGTTGATTTACCGGCGCCGTTTTCCCCTACGATACAATGCACCTGACCGCCGCCGATCTCAAACGTAACGGCATTGAGTGCCTTCACGCCCGGAAAAATTTTTCCGACGTGGTCAAAACGAATGGCCGCTTCCTTCATAGCCATACCTCCTTAAGGTCAGTCCGCTTACTTCGCGCGCATTTTCTTCTGCTTGTTAAACTGGTCAAGCGCGACAGCCAGCACGAGGATGCTGCCC
>JAEYLA010000196.1 GCA_023461495.1 Bacillota bacterium
GGAACTGTATGCCGGATTACGCTGCCATGTATCAAAAACTATTTGCGGCACAGGCAGACACAATTGAAGGATTGGAAGAGCTAGTGGATAACCTGATTCAAGTCCACAGGCAGGTAGAAGAAATGTACATAAGCTCTCCTGAACTTATAAAGCTTTGTGGGTCAATAAGCCATCCATATCAGGAAGGTGGATATAGGGACGATAACAATGATACGATATAAAAAAGGATGTCGCTTGAAAAGCGTGACATCCTTTTCTTCTTGTTTGTAGTTTTGCGTGGATAGGGGATTTACCAAGAAAACCGGTACGCCGTCTCGCTCCTGAACGTCTCGCCCGCGCGGAGTATGGGGCCTTCAAAATGCCGGTGGTTCACGGCATCCGGGAAGTATTGCGTTTCAAGACACAGCGCCGCATGCTTTCCATATTTCGCGCCGCCCTTGCCGGTGGCGTCCGTCATGTTTCCGGTATACAGCTGTACGCCGGGGAGGTCGGTAGATACACGCATGGTGCGGCCGCTCTTGGGGTCGCGCACCACGGCGATTTCACGCATACCGTCCGGGCCTGTGAGCACATAGTTGTGGTCATAGCCGCCAAACTGCCGAAGCTGCGGAAAATCGGAAGCGATGTCCCGGCCAACCGGCTTACTCACGGTAAAGTCCATGGGCGTTCCGGAAACGGGGAGGATTTCTCCGGTTGGTACGCAGCCGCGATCCCCCGGGGTGTAGAAGGGCGCGTTGATGGTAAGTTCATGGGAGAGGATGTCTCCGCCGTCGTGCCCGGACAGGTTAAAGTAGCTGTGGTTGGTCAGGTTGCAGATGGTGTCTTCCTCCGCGCAGGCGAGGTATTCAATGCTAAGCGCGTTGTCGTCCGTCAGGCGGTAGCGCACCCGCACCTGCAGGCCGCCGGGATAGCCCTCTTCCCCATCGGGGCTGTAGCGCAGGAAGAATACGCCGTCGGGCATGATCTCCCCGAGCCAGTTGTGGCGGTTAAATCCGATCATTCCGCCGTGCAGGTGATGCGCGCCGTCATTCTTTGCAAGCGTATATCGCTTGCCGTTTAACGTAAATTCCGCGTTCCGGATACGGTTGCCGATACGGCCGATGGTCGCGCCGAAATAGCAGCAGTCGGATTGGTATCCGGCAAGATCGTCATATCCGAGGACCACATCCTGCCTGCCGTTTTTGCCCGGCACAAACAGCGTGCGTATTGAGGCGCCATAGGATAGAAGCTCCGCCTGTACGCCGTTCGCGTTTTCCATCTTATAAGCGTATACCGGCGTACCGTCTGTATGGGTGCCAAATAGCCTGCGTTCGGTCTGCATATCGTTTGCCTCGCTTTCGCATATTGGTCTGCTATGAAGCGGTCATTAAAAAAAGATGGGAAGGAAAAGAAAGGGCAAAAGTGATATTCCGGCCTGCGGGCCATCTGCAGGCCGGATAACGTACGGGTGTTATTGCGCAATGATGCGCTGCATGGCGCGCTCGGTATTTTCCCGCGTGGCAAACGCCGTCATGCGGAAGAAGCCTTCGCCCGCGTTGCCAAAGCCTGCGCCCGGCGTGCCTACGATCTGCTTGGCGTTTAAAAGCTCATCAAAGAATGCCCAACTGTCCCCGCCCGGCACCTTAAGCCAGATGTAGGGGGCGTTGACGCCGCCGTATACCGTATAACCGGCCTTTTGCATGCTGTCGCGGATGATGCGGGCGTTATCCATGTAGAAACGGGCAACCGCAAGGATTTGCTTGCGGCCCTCAGGCGTGTAGATGGCCTCGGCCCCACGCTGGGTCACATAGGGCACGCCATTAAAGCGCGTGGTATGCCTGCGGTTCCACATGGCGTTAAGACTCACTTCGTTCCCAAGATCATCTTTGTAATGCAGGGATTTCGGCACCACCGCATAGGCGCAGCGCGTTCCCGTGAAGCCCGCGGTCTTGGACATGGACCGGAATTCAATCGCGCATTCACGCGCGCCTTCCACTTCAAAGATGCTGTGCGGCACGTCCGGATCGCTGATGTAGACCTCATAGGCGGAATCATAGAGGATCAGCGCGCCGTTTTCGCGGGCGTAATCCACAAATACTTTTAGCTGCGCACGGGTGAGCGTGGTGCCGGTGGGGTTGTTGGGGTAGCAGAGGTAAATGACGTCAACAGGCGCCTTCGGTAAATCCGGCACAAAGCCGTTTTCTTCCATGCAGGGGAGGTACACAATATTCGTATAGCCGCCCTTTTCGGGGTCAAACACGCCGCCGCGGCCCGCCATGACGTTGGTGTCCACATATACGGGATAGACCGGGTCGGAAACGGCGACGATGGTATCCGCGCCAAACAGTTCCTGTATGCTGCCTACATCGCACTTCGCGCCATCGGAAACAAAGATTTCATCCGCGGAGACTTCAATGCCGCGCACGGCGTAATCATGCTTTGCGATTGCCTCGCGCAAAAAGTCATAGCCCTGCTCTGGCCCGTAGCCGCGGAACGTCTCTTTTATGCCCATTTCATCCACCGCTTTGTGCATGGCTTCAATGACCGCGGGTACAAGCGGCTGCGTGACGTCGCCGATGCCCATGCGGATGATATCCGCTTGAGGATGCGCCTTTGTATAAGCGGCGACACGGCGGGCGATCTCACTGAACAGATAGCTGCCGGTCAGTTTGCTGTAGTTTCCGTTTGCGCGAAACATGTAATACCCTCGCTTTCTCTAAAAGACAAACTAAAAATCTGCCGTCTGTTGCATTATATCACGGGGAAGGGCCTAAGCCAAACCTATCGTTTTACGCTTTTAAAAGGAGTGCTACCGCCGCAATGCATGCGATGGTTTTGATGTTTTAAAATGATAATTTTTGAAAGCTGAAAAATTCTGTTATTCAAGCCATCCTATGGACGGGTAAATCATGGTTCGTTTTTTTCTGCGGCAATCCGGAAATCATAATAGCGTATATGCGCTTGCATATGTATCTTGCGTTGCAGGCCATATGAGCGTTGGAGAAGGAGGATCAAAATGAAACGAAGACTCATCGTATTCCTGTCCGCTTTCATCCTGACCGCCACGCTGGCTGGCTCGGCCCTTGCCGCGGGAAATCTCCCAGGCAGCAGTCCGTCTGCCGGAAAGCCGGAGGCGCGCAGCACGTGCCGGCAGAAAAAAGGCTCGTTCGATACGCAAAAAGCAAAGGCGTTTGTAGACGGGCTGGTAGCGGACAATGTGATCCCGCGTGAAACGGGGGATCAACTGCTCGCTTATTTTGACCAAAAGCGGGAAGAACACAAGACCGAGCGGGACAAACTCAAGTCCATGACGGAAGAGGAGCGAAAAGCTTATCTGGAGGAGCGCAAAGCCAAACGGGCAGCGGACGGACCGTTTAGCGAGCTTGTTCAGAGCGGAACCCTGACAAAAGAGCAGGCCAAAGCCGTCGCGCAGGCATTGCGGGAGTATGTAAAGAAATAACGTTTTGCTTTCGCATTGCAACAATGAAGCAGCCCCTTGCCTAGCAAGGGGCTGCTTTTGTTTGCACTCCCGTTACTCCACCGTAACGGACTTTGCGAGGTTGCGGGGCTTGTCGATATCGCAGCCCTTGAGGGAGGAAATGTAGTAGGAGAGCAGTTGCAGCGGCAGTACCGAAAGCGAGGGCAGCGTAAACGCATTTCCCTCCGGCAGCCAAATCACGTGATCCGCCGCCTCTTCCACGCCCGGCGCACCCGCCTGCGCAAGCGCAATCACATACGCCCCGCGCGCCTTGACCTCTCTTATGTTGCTGATCATCTTCTCTAAAAGCGGGCGGTTGGTGCACAGCGCCACCACCAGCGTCCCGTCTTCGATCAAAGAGATCGTCCCGTGCTTCAATTCGCCCGCCGGGTACGCTTCCGAATGGATGTAGGAAACTTCCTTGAGCTTCAGAGAGCCTTCAAGTGCGAGCATATAGTCGAGGTTCCGCCCGATGAAGTACACATCCTTGTGGCTGAAGAACTGGGAAGCAAGGTACTGGAACTCCGTATGGTCAGAAAGCAGCTTTTCCGCTTTCTCTGGCAGCACCTTAAGCGCCTCGATCCGCTCTGCGACAAGTTCGGGCGAGAGCATCCCGCGCGCCACGCCCAAGTGCAGCGTCAGCAGATAAATCATTGCAAGCTGTGTGCTGTATGCTTTCGTGGTGGCGACGGCGATCTCCGGCCCCGCCCAGGTATAGAGCACATCGTCGCTTTCGTTGGCAATGGCGCTGCCTACCACGTTGACGACGGAAACGATCTTGGCCCCGCGCGCCTTCGCTTCCCTGAGCGCAAACAGCGTATCGATGGTTTCCCCGCTCTGGGAGATCACGATGCACAGCGTCTTATCGTTTACCAACGGATTGCTGTAGCGGAACTCGGAGGCAAGGTCGCACGAGACGGGGATGCGCAGCGCGTCTCGCAGCAGCGTCTGGCCGATGCAGCCGACGTGCCACGCGGAGCCGCAGGCGATGAGCTGGATCTGGGAAATCTCCTTCAAGTCTTCTTCCGTAATGTGTTTGAGTTCCAGTTCCACAATGCCGTTGCGGATGCGGGGGGAGAGCGTATCCCGTAACGCCTTCGGCTGTTCCATGATCTCCTTGATCATAAAGTGCTCATACCCGCCCTTTTCCGCAGAAGCGACGTCCCAGGTGATGGTCTCGCTTTCCCGCGCTACAGGGTCGCCCTGCCTGTCATAGAGCTTCACCGCATCGGGGGTAATGACCGCAAGCTCCCGCTCGTGGAGGCGCAGCACTTTCCTCGTATGCTGCAGCAGCGCCGGGATGTCGGACGCGATAAAGTTTTCGCCCTCGCCCAGGCCCACCACAAGTGGGCTGTCCTTGCGCGCGGCAATGATGGTATCCGGATGATCGGAGAACAGAATGCCCAAAGCGAACGCGCCCTCCAACAGCCCCATCGCTTCCTGCGCCGCGGCGATCGGGTCGCCGTGGTAGCAGTAGTCTAAAAGCTGCGAGACGATCTCCGTATCCGTCTGGGACAGGAACGTATAGCCGTGTCCTGCGAGGAAGTTCCGAAGCGTCATATAGTTTTCCACAATGCCGTTGTGCACCACCGCAACCCTGCCGCTATGCGAGAGGTGCGGGTGCGCGTTGGTATCCGAAGGTTCCCCGTGCGTTGCCCAGCGCGTATGGCCGATGCCGCAGGTGCCCAAAAGCTTTGCGCCGTCCTCTGTGCGCTCCTTGAGTACCGAAAGG
>JAEYLA010000197.1 GCA_023461495.1 Bacillota bacterium
AGATCGACCTGCGCCTTGCAAAGGTGCTTGCCTGCGAGGAAATCAAGCGCAGCAAGAAGCTCTTAAAGCTCACCGTCAAGGTGGGCGAGGAAGAGCGCACGGTGGTCTCCGGCATCAAGACCTGGTATGCGCCCGACGATCTTGTGGGCAAGACAGTCGTGCTCGTCGCCAACCTCAAGCCTATCACGCTGGCGGGCGTTGAGAGCCGCGGCATGATCCTGTGCGCTTCGGACAGGGAAGACGTCAACCTGTCGGCACTCACCACCATGGCGGAGATGGCGGACGGCTTGAAGGTACGATAATAATGGGGCTTTGCCCCGTACCCCATCAAAGGAGCGTAACGCCCCTTTGAAATCCCTTCTTGTCCAAGTGACATACTGTCACTTGGACTGAATTTTAGATAGCGTAGGTTTTTCTTTTGCAGCTTTTCTTTTTGCAAAAAGAAAAGCGCGTACCCCCTAAACGAAAGAGGCATTACCATGCGTTTATTCGATACCCACGCACATCTGCTGGATACGCGATTTGATGAGGACCGGGAGGCAGTCATGGCGGTCCTGCCCGAACAGGGCATCGCCTACATGCTTGAAGCCTGCACCGAAATGCCGGACGCGGAACCAACGCTGGCGTTTGCGCACAAATACCCGTTTGTGGTGGCGGCTATCGGGACGCATCCGCATGAGGCGGCGGGCATGGAACCGGCGCATCTTTTGGCGCTTGAGCGCCTGTTGGACGATGAAAAGGCTGTTGCCGTAGGCGAGATCGGCCTAGACTACCACTACGATTTTTCCCCGCGCGAGGTGCAGCGGAAATGGTTCTCCGAGCAGATGACGCTCGCCCGCGCAAAGAAGACGCCGGTCGTGCTGCATGTGCGCGAGGCGGACGGCGACGCGCTGTCCATGCTTCGTGCGCAGCGGGATGGACTGACGGGCGTGATGCACTGTTTTTCCGGCAGCTATGAAACGGCAAAGGCTTGTCTTGACCTCGGCCTCTACATCGCGTTTGGCGGCGCGCTCACATTCCACAATGCAAAGAAGGCACTCGATATCGCCGCAAAGCTGCCGATGGACCGGCTGCTGATCGAAACCGATTGCCCGTATATGACGCCTGTGCCGCATCGCGGCAAGCGCAACGATCCCTCCCTTGTGCGGCTTGTTTGCGAGAAGCTTGCGGAACTGCGCGGGATGGACGTGGACGAAGTGGCGGAGCTTACGCTGCGCAATGGGTTGCGGCTGTTTGGGATGGAATGAGGGATACGGTACTTTTCTTTCCACGAAAGAAAAGTACCAAAAGAAAGCGACATAAAAGCGGAGGAAGTTCCTCCGCTTTTGTAATTGAATTGTTTTTTAGCTGATCTTAATGCCGATGATTTTCGGGCTGTCGCCGGAACCGGAGACGCCGCGCGTGCCCACCACCAGATAATCGCCGAACACGGCGGGGGTAGACTCGATGCGGGAGCCCATATCGATTTCGGTGAGCACCTTGCCGGTGCGCGCGTCGTGCATGCGCATCATGCCGTTGCGGTCGCACTGGATCACATAGGCGTTCCCGTCCTTGTCATAGATGACCACCGGGGAACTCCAGTAATCGCGGTATTGCTCATAGCGCCATACCTCTTCGCCGGTTTCCTTATTGTAGGCAATCAGCCTGCCGCCGTTGCCCTTCTTCTCTTCCCCGTTCTCCGTATAGGTTACGGGGACGAGCGTGGCGTTGTAGATCACAAGGTCGCTGATGTTGCCGTGGCCCACGTGCGGCGTTGTGAGCGTACCGCCGTTGCTGGAGGTGTTGCCAAAGCGCGCTTCCCATTCCTTTTCCCAGATGATCTTGCCGGTCAGGCCATCGATCTTGCGATGGTAGCTCTTGCCCTTGCCTGCCGCCTTTGCTCCGGGCTGTTTATCCACCTCGTTTGCGGTATAGAGATAGAAGGTCTGGTTCTTGACATCCTCTTCAAGGACGATGGACGTATCGCTGTCGTCCGTGACGTCTACAACATACTGCAGCTTTAAGGTGTTAAGGTCCAGGCACTGGAGCATGCCGCCGTTGTCCGTAAAGAACGCGTAATTGCGGAAGGCGGCAACGGAGTTTTCAATGCCTACCCAGCGCTTGTTGTCCTCTTCAGCGAAGCCGTAGCCGTCGCCCTTGTAGCGGTACTTCTGCAGCGGGCCGGGGTTGACGGAAACGGTGCCCGCCGCCGCGTCAAAGCTGGAGTTGAGCTTAAAGGTATAGAGAATACCGTTTTCGCCCGGCGCAATGATGGTATCCGTCGCGGCATTGACAAGCGCGCTCGAATCATAGGCCTGCCAGCCGCGGTAGGAGAACGAATCCTTGCCGCCAAACTTCCAGACCACCTTATTTTGGATGAGGTCGACGATGCGGAACCACGCGCCGGAGACCCCGTCCTCGGTGCTGGTAATGCCCTGGCCGGTATAGAGCAGCGGATAGCCGCGCGGATCGAGCGAGGCCGTGCCCTTTGTCACCACGCCAAGCTTGAGCGGGTCGCGCGTGGGCTTGCCGCTTTCAAGCTCCAGAAAGTAGATGTGGCCGTCCATCGTGGTGTAGATAACTTCCACAAATCCGTCCTTGTTTTTGAATTCATCGTAGATGCCCAATATCTTTCGGGTTTGTTCGGGCCATTCCACAATCACGGGCATACCCGTCCAGCCGGTACCCGTCCAGGTGCCCATGGAGGTGTTGAGAGAGCCAATGCTCTTGTCCCATATGCGGGCAAAGGATTTTTCCACCACGTTTTGCGTGCCGTAGGTGAAGGTGTTGCGGTAGTTGTTGCCGCCCAACGTGAGAATGCCGGGCAGCGTTGTAAAGGAGGCGTCGTCCCCAAAGCGCATGTCCTCGCCACGGTCAAACGTATTGGTTTCCTGCCCGTCGATCAGGAGGCTGGTTGTAAAGCCGAAGTTTGCGGGGTTTGCTTCCTCTGTGGGCGCTATCGCAAGATCCGGCGCCAAAGTCGGCACAGGGGTAGGCGTGGGAGACGCTTCCGGCAAAATATCGCCGCTGCCGGGAGAAGCTGCCGGGGGCTTGATGGGCAGGACATTATCAAGCGGACCTTCCCCGCCCGTCAAAAGCTGTATGCCAATGAGCACAACCGCAACGATTGCGCAGAGCAAAATCAGAAACAACAGAAAGCGTCTCCAGTTTACGGTAACTCCGCGGCGGGTCTGCCGCCCTTTGCGGCCTCTTCTCATGCGCGTTCCTCCTTATGAAACGGAAAACCGGAAAGGCCGAAGCCTTTGGGTGATCCGTTGATTGCGTTTTCATAATACCTTATCAGCGCCTGCATGCCAAGCGCTTCTAGCCCTTCGTCACAAAGCGCGCCGTACATGGCGCCAATTTCCAGCACCGGCAGCATAATGCCGCTCTCTCGGCTTCGTCAAGC
>JAEYLA010000198.1 GCA_023461495.1 Bacillota bacterium
GAAAGGCGTATTGCGGCGGATATCGGCGCTTCCACCGGCGGGTTTACGGATTGTATGCTCCAGCAGGGCGCGGCAAAAGTGTACGCGCTGGACGTAGGCTATGGGCAATTGGATTGGAAGCTGAGAACTGACCCCCGGGTCGTCGTGATGGAGCGCACCAATGCCCGCAATATGCTGCCGGATTGGTATGACCCCCTGCCCTCATTTGCAAGCATCGACGTATCCTTTATTTCATTGCGCCTGATCTTGGAGCCTCTTTACGCCTGTCTTGCAGAAGAAGCGGAGGTCATTGCACTCATCAAACCGCAGTTTGAAGCCGGGCGCGCGGAGGTCGGGAAACACGGCGTGGTACGGGACGTCGCCGTACATCAGGAGGTCTGCCTGCGTGTTATAACACAGGCTTCGGAGTTCGGATTTGAGCTGTGCGGGTTGTCCTTTTCCCCCATTACCGGTCCGAAGGGAAACATAGAATTCCTCGCCTATTTTAAAAAGAGCAAGGAACTCCCCGCCTCCTTGCCGCAGGCGTTCACAGAGTTGGTGCGGGAAACCGTCCAACAAGCGCACGCTTTGCTCCTGCATCCGGTTTAATGGAAATCCATCCCAAAATTATTTCAAACAGGGCATATTTTACTTGAAATATGCAGGGTTATGCGGCTATAATACAGGAAGAGCATTGTCAAATAACATTGATTTGTGTAGATAAGCGAGGCATTCGTGAAGCAAACGATCGTATTTGTTACAAATACCGATAAAGCAAATGCCATATCGGTTCGTAACGAAGCGATGCGCATTGCCAATGAGCAAGGCTTTTCCTGTGTAGAAATCAATCCATTCTGTCCGCCCCCGGCTTCCGCGTTTGAGGATGCGCTGTTTATTGCCGCATTCGGCGGGGACGGCACCATATTAAAGGCGGTTCCCATTGCAGTTGCGCATGATCTGCCCATATTGGGCGTTAATCTCGGCCGCGTAGGTTTTTTAAGCGAAATCCAGCCGGATGAATTTGGCGCGGTGCTTGCGCGCTACCGCGCGGGCGGGCTTTCTATCGAACGCCGGATGATGGTTTCCTGTAGCGTAAACGGTGGGAAGGTTTGCGATTGCCTGAATGACGTTTTGCTGTACAAGCCGGTATTTTCCGGCGTGGCACATATCAGCATGTATATTAACGGTGAAGATGCGGGAACTGTGTTTTGCGACGGTATGATCGTAAGCACGCCTACCGGCTCCACCGGATATTCTATTTCCGTAGGCGGTCCGATTATTGCGCCAGGCCTGGAGGCGTGCATACTCGTTCCTGTTTGCCCCCATTCCCTTCTCGTCCGGCCGATTGTCACCGCGCCGGATGCCCGGATTGAACTAAGCATGAAGAGCAATGGTATTCTCTATGCGGACGGGCAGAGGGCAATGGATGTCAATATGGACGATCAGATCCTCGTCACAAAATCGGATCATGAGGCGAAGTTTTTGCGTGTGGGAGCGCATAATCTATATAGCCTAATCAAACAAAAACTAAGCTGATCGTGCCGGAGGCGCTTTTTCGGTGCGGCTTTATGCGGGGGTATTATATGAAAGCAGCCAGACACGCAATGATTTTGGAGTTAATCGACCAGTACGATATTGAGACGCAGGATGAGCTTGCAGAGCATCTCCGGCGGCACAATTATATCGTGACACAGGCAACCGTCTCGCGCGATATTAAAGAGCTTCGGCTGATTAAAGCACTTTCGGAAAACGGTTCGTATAAATACGCAACTGTAGATAAAGCAGAGACCGGATTGCAGGAGCGGTTTATACGCATCTTTTCGCAATCCGTCATCAATATTACTTCTGCGGGCAACCTGATTGTCATCAAAACGATTACCGGTAGCGCAAGTGCCGCCGCGGAAGCGGTTGACTCCATGAAGTGGACCGAAATCGCAGGCTCCATTGCAGGAGACAACACCATATTTATTGCCGTCAAGGATAGCAAGGTGGTTCCCGAAATCATCAAGCGTTTCCAGACAATGCTCAAATAACCCCTTGGACTTTTCATTTTGAGGAAAACATGCTGCAAACCCTTAGCATCAAAAATATTGCTCTGATCGAACGATTGGAGCTTTCCTTTTCAAAAGGATTTCATGTGCTTACCGGCGAAACAGGCGCCGGTAAGTCCATTATTATAGACGCCGTTAATTTCGTGTTGGGAGAACGCGCAAATCGGGACCTCATCAAATCCGGCGCGGACAAAGCGTTTGTCGAGGCTGCTTTCAATATCGGCCAATCGCCCGATATTTTGGAACGGCTTGAAGCTATGGGGATTCTTTACGATCCGGACGACAGCCTGATCATCAGCCGGGAACTGAGTACAAGCGGTAAAAGCGTATGCCGTATCAACGGCACGCTCGTCAACCTTTCCTCGCTCAAAACAATCACCGATCTTTTGGTGGACATCCACGGGCAGCATGAGCATCAGTCGCTGTTGGATGTTGCCTCGCATCTACGATACTTGGATGCGTTTGATAAAGAAGCCATCTCTCCCCTCTCTATGCAGGTGTTGTCCCTTTATACAAGGCACCAGGAAATTTTAAAGGAACTGCATGCGGGATTCCCTTCCGAGCAGGAACGGCTGCGCCGCATGGACTTGCTGCGCTATCAGATACAGGAAATTGTAGATGCGAAATTACAGCCCGGTGAAGAGGAAGCGCTTGATGCGGCGTTAAAGCGCCTTGGCAACGCCCAGACGATCGTATCGGCGCTTGAAAACAGCTATACCTTATTATCCGGCGAGGAAGGTGGAGCGCTCAGTGAAGCAAACGCCGCAATCCGTGAGCTTTCCGGCATTACAGGCTATCACGCGGATTATCAGGATACGCATGACCGCCTGCAGGACGCCTACTATGCCATGGAGGATATCGCCTACTCCCTGCGCGACCTCAAAGCCGGGTTTGAATTTCAGCCTGAGCTTTTGGCCGAAGTGGAAGCAAGGCTTGCGCGTATTCATGGACTTAAGCGCAAGTATGGCGGCAGCGTAACTGAAATCCTTTTTTTCTTGGAACAAGCGCAGGGGGAATACGACGCGCTTATACAAAGCGACGCCCGCAGGGAGAAGCTTGAAAAAGAGCTTTCCGAATGCCAAGCAACTTATAAAAAAGCAGCCAATTTGCTGTTGACAGAACGCCAAAAAGCCGCGGACCGTTTTACAAAACGCATTGTGTCGGAGCTGCAGGCCCTTGGGATGGAAAAAGCGAAATTTGAAATTGCATTAACGCCGTTAAACGAAGACACCCTTTCGCCCGACGGGTTGCATCAGGCGGAATTCCTGCTTTCCACCAATGCCGGAGAACCTGTAAAAGCATTGCAGCGCGTGGCTTCCGGCGGCGAGTTTTCCCGCATTATGCTTGCATTCAAAACCATACATATGGGCAGCATACCTACCGTTATATTTGATGAAATCGATACCGGCATCAGCGGCCATATCGCAACCGCTGTGGGAGAAAAAATGCGGCAGATTTCCAGCGAACACCAGGTGCTCTGCATCACACACCTGCCGCAGATTGCCTCCATGGCGGACGTGCATTTTTTGGTTGAAAAACGCGAAGAAAAGAATAAGACCACCTCATCCGTGCGGGAATTGAGCCACGAGGAGCGTATCCATGAAATCGCCCGTATCATGGGCGCAAAAAAGACGGATGTCCGGGCGATTGAACATGCCAGGGAGCTGCTTGATCATCCGCCGGACTGAATGTTTTCTCTTTTATCGCCGGAGTGGCGATGCATCCATAAAAAGACGGGCATAGATACGCCTCTTGATGTTCATCATAAAATCGATGCTTTTTGCAGAGATTCGATGAATATATGAGGTGTTTGTTTTGAAAAAAGGTGTTGCGCCGTTCCTTTGCAAGGCGTTTGGCATTCTGCTTTGCGCAGCAATCCTAACATTCAATTATATGGAACCCATGTCCTCCCTGCGCAGGCTTTCGGAGGATATCCATTTGCAGGCCGGGCATTCTTATCGTCTGCCTGTAGAAACCAACAGCCTGTTTACCGCATCTTCCGACGACGATATGCTTGCCGTATCCAGCCTGCAGGATGAAACGCTTGCACAGGCTACAGGAACCGGCGGACGCACCACCCGCCTGACAATCCGCCTGCTTGGCGTGATTCCGGTCAAGCAGGTCAACGTCCATGTGCGCGATGAAATCACACTGGTGCCCGGCGGCACCTCCATAGGTGTTACGCTGCACACGCGGGGCGCACTTGTAGTGGGCGTTACCTCCGTTGTGCTTTCAGATGGAAAAGAGATCAGCCCCGCCGCTTCTGCCGGCATCCAGGCGGGCGACCTGATTGAAAAAGCAAACGGCATTGAAATCAAGGACGCGGCGCATCTTGCCCAAATCTGCAACGAGAGCAGCGATCTTGTCCAATTGAGTATCACCCGTGGCAAGGACCGCATGACGGTTGATCTGCGCCCGGTACTTGACCCGGCAGACGGCAAATACCGCATGGGAATGTGGGTGCGGGACAGTACGGCCGGCGTAGGTACGCTTTCCTTCTATGACCCTGCAAGCAAATGGTATGCGGCGCTCGGGCATGCCATTACGGATGTAGACACCCGCATGAGCCTTACCGTGCGCGACGGTGAAATCGTCAAATCCAATATCGTGGACATTGTACAGGGAGCTCAGGGAGAGCCGGGTGAACTCCGGGGAGAATTTGATCCCGCGAGCCTCCGGCTCGGCAGCATTGAAACCAACAGCCAGTACGGTATCTATGGCCGCATGTACAAGGAATACTACAACCCGCTTTATCCGGAAGGTCTGCCCATGGCATATCCCGAGGAAGTAAAGCTTGGCCCCGCACAGCTTTTGACAACGCTCAATGATGATGGAATCAAGGCATATTCCTGCAACATTATCAAGTTGAATTCACAGGAAAACCCAGCCCCCAAGGGTATGGTTATTGAAATCACAGACCCTGCTCTTCTGGAAGTGACTGGCGGCATTGTGCAGGGCATGAGCGGAAGCCCGCTTGTACAAAATGGGAAGCTGATCGGCGTTGTTACACATGTATTCATCAACGATCCCACAAAGGGGTACTGCATGTATGCGCAGTGGATGCAGCAGCAGATAGCATAATTATAAATATATGAGTTGCGGGTGTATCTGTGCCAATCAGACCATACAAACTGCGCAATTTAGGGAGTTTTTGTCTTATAACGCGGATAAAACACCTGTTGCTTTTCGGTTTTTATCCATAAAGGGTATGCTTTCCTAGTTGTGAATAATCTGCTATCATTAGAAGAACTGGAGGTGATACTCGTTTGTTAAATCTATTGATAGCAGATGGAGTCATATCAACCTGTGAGGAGATTGCGCAATTCTGCCGCAATTATGAGACAATTCATGTCCTCCCTTTTGCGCATAACGGCAGAGACGTTTTATCATCCTTTGAGATCAATCGCGTAGATGTGCTGCTGATGGATATCATCATGCCGGTGATGGATGGTTTAAGCGTACTCAACAGTCTGGGCGAGCAACACCGCCCCGCCGTATTTATACATACCGCTTTTTTGGACAACCGCCTGATGCAGGAACTGCAAAAGTTAAGCGTTGTTTATTGTTTCGTGAAGCCTATGGGGCCGGAGCATATTATTCCTCGCATCCTGCAGTTGACGCGCTCCTTTCAAACCGATCCCGAACCTGAATTGCCAATCGTTCCACTCATAACAGGCAATGAGAAGCTCAGTGCGCAGATTACACGGCAGATACGCGCCGTCGGCATTCCTGCGCATTTAAGAGGATATCATTATCTCCGCAGCGCCATACAGTATTCCGCAGAAGCAAAGGATCCTTCTTCCATCGCAGTTACCAAGGATATCTATCCGCATATTTCCAAGCAATATGATACACGCCCCGCGTTGGTGGAGCGTGCAATCCGCAATGCAATTGAAGTTGCCTGGACCAGGGGCAACGCGCAGATATTGAACCAGTATTTTGGCTATACGATCGACGATTTAAAGGGAAAACCGACCAATGCGGAATTTATCGCAATGATTGCCGACAGGGTACGCATGGAGCTTTAAGCTTACGCGCTTCTCGCAGGCGTATAGGTAATCAGCGCCCGAAAGAAGGCAGCACTCTCCCCCAGCAGATCAAGCGCCGCATATGCGGCTGCAGCCGCCTCTTCCGCCTTCACTTTCGCGCCGTCCAGACCATATATGGCGGGAAACGTCAGTTTCTGCGCCTTTTCATCTTTTCCCGGCGTCTTTCCGAGTATCTCCTGATCCCCTGTGATATCCAAGATATCGTCTGTGATCTGGAACAGCAGTCCATATTGCAAGCCAAATTCCCGCAGGCAGAAAAGCTTTGCTTCCTCGCAGTCCGCGCAATATGCGCCCGCCTCTACCGCGGCAAGCAGCATGGCCGACGTTTTTCCGCGGTGGATTTGCAGCAGCGCCGTCTCATCCATCCGGTTACCGCCCTCGTGCATCAGATCCATACACTGGCCAGCCACCATGCCGCGCACGCCGGCGCCCCTTGCAACAGCCTCCGCCGCCCGTATCAACGGGCGCTTCGGCCGTTTGACGAGCTCCCGGAGCATCAGCTCAAACGCATAGGAAAGTAAGGCGTCTCCGGCAAGCACGGCCTGCCCTTCCCCAAACACCTTGTGGCTTGTGAGCTTTCCCCTGCGGTAATCGTCATTGTCCATAGCCGGAAGATCATCATGAATCAGCGAATAGGTATGGATCATTTCCAATGCGCAGGCAAATGGCATGCAGTCCTCCACCGCTCCATGCAGCATTTCACATGCGGCAAGCGCAATCGCCGGGCGCAGGCGTTTCCCGCCCGCGAACACGCTATAGGACATGCTTTCAAGCAATTGAGAAGGAATATCATCCGCGGCTAGGTAGACCGCTAATGCTTCATCCACCATTGCGGCATATTGCTTCTGCTGTTCCAAAAAACTCATTGTGCTTCCTCGGGCTTTGTAAGGGTCTCAAGCCGCCCTTCATAGGCTTCCAAAAGCTCCATGCACCGCTTCCCCAGCCCCGCGCCGCGCTCATACAGCCCCACCATTTCTTCGAGCGGACTGTTCCCGCTTTCAAGTTTCTGTACGATCGCTTCCAGCTCTTCCATCAGTGTTTCAAACGGCGCATCCTGCGGAATCGACCATTCATCCTTACTCATGCGTATTCTCCTTTGACAACAGATTTTTCGCGTTCACCCGCTCAATACAGGCTTTGGCTGCGCCATCGTTCATATGCAGCGTTACCTGCATATCTTTATGCATTTCCTTTATGCCGGGAAGCAGATTGCCTGCTTCATCGCTTACCATAGCGTATCCGCGTTTTAGCACAGCGTCCGGAGACAGCGCATACAGCCGCTGCATTGTGCTTTCCAGCCGTTTCTTTTTCTGAAGGAGCGCGCTTTCGCATGCTGTTTCGAGCTTCTTTTTCGCATGTTGCAGACGCTGGCGCTCCATCTGTGTACGGTGCACCGCGGCAGAAAAGCCGCGTGCGCGCATCAACAGAGAAATCCGCTGCCCTTTTACGGTAAGGCTGCGCGAAAGGGCATGCGGCAAGCGAACGGACGCCAGCTCGTCCACGCGCTGCAGCAGCGCGTCATAGGCGGGTACCGCAAGCTCGGCGGCAGCGGACGGCGTTGGCGCGCGAAGATCCGCCGTAAAGTCGCAAAGCGTGATATCCGTTTCATGGCCCACCGCCGAAATCACCGGAAGCCGGCTTTCAAAGACGGCTTTCACCACATCCGGCTCGTTGAACGCCCAGAGGTCCTCCATGCTTCCGCCGCCGCGTCCCACGATAAGGACGCTGATGTCATCGCGCGTATTCATGGCGCGTATGCCTGCGGCAATATCCGCCGCCGCGCCTGCGCCCTGCACAAGAACCGGGCAAACCACAACATCCATCCGGGGAAATCTGCGGCGTATGATCTGCAGGATATCCTGCAGCGCAGCGCCCGTGCCGGACGTAATGACGCCCACTTTTTGAGGCAGGAACGGAATCACACGCTTCCTTGCGGGATCAAAGTATCCCAATGCCTCCAGCTTGGTCTTCAGAAGCAGAAAACGCTGATAGAGCTCCCCTTCCCCGTCTTTCTGCATTGCCTGCGCGTAGAGCTGGAACTGACCGTCCTTTGTATATAGCGAAGCATAGCCATCCGCCACAACCTTCATACCATCCTGCGGCGCAAAGCGGAGGTTCGCCGCCGCAGAACGGAACATCACGCAGCGAAGAACAGCGTTTTCATCCTTGAGCTGAAAATACATGTGTCCGGAACTATGGCGTTTCAATCCCGAAATCTCGCCCTGTACGCGCAGCGTACGGAGGATGGGATCGCCTCCGAGCAGGCCCGCCACATAATCGTTGAGCTGGGTGACGGTCAGTACCCGTTGCGTCATATGAGCCCCGCCTGCCGTTCGGCTGCCTCCACGGTATTTCTCATCAGCATGGCGATCGTCATTGGGCCAACGCCGCCTGGAACCGGGGTTAAGTAGCCCGCAACTTCCTGAACTTGTTCAAACGCGACGTCTCCGCACAGCTTGCCGTCTACACGGCTCGTACCAACGTCGATGACAACCGCCCCGGGCTTGTCCATATCCGCCGTAATCATGCCGGGCTTGCCGATGGCGCAGACAAGGATGTCCGCCTGCTTTGTGTAAGCG
>JAEYLA010000199.1 GCA_023461495.1 Bacillota bacterium
CGACCGTTTTGGGATTTTCCTTTAAATAGGCAATGGCGGTATCCATCCTCAGGCGCAGCACCAGCTTGGGATCCTCCCCCCTAAGCCCCGCGCCCAATACAATCAGCGCGTCCGCCCCGGGAGAAGCCGCCTTGTTCGCATGCCGGTCGATGATGATCCATGTGATCCCAAACAGCAGCAACGCCGCAAGATAGCCGCACGCAACCACTACAAGCACAATTTGTCCGAGCTTTCCCGCACCCTGAAGCTTTGGCAGAAAGACGCTCACTAGAACGAGCGGCAGGCCCAATAAGCCCGGCAGCACAACGCCGAGGTTCATAGAGCTGATAAAGCTGACGATGACGGTATCGAGCATTCCGAATGCGCCAAATGTAAACAGCAGCGCGCGTAGCAGCATAGCGTATTCCGCCTTTCGTGGAGTAGAACCGTCCACCCGAAAGCAAACGCAGGACATCTTTTTTATGCGATATAAGATAACCCCTTATGAGTATACCAAAAAGCGGACGGGTATGTTGGAAATACGAGATTTGTTTACACGATTTCCGGATTTACATCATAACCCGGAAGAAAACACGAGCGGGCCCGCCGCCTGCGCGATCAGCGCGATGCCAATGCTTAAAAGAAACCACAGTCCGCTGTAGGCGAGGCACACCTGGCCATAAAGATTAAACCGGAGCGCCGAATAATCCCATACGTTCCATTTGTATTTGATATTCACCACGGCACCTGTGAGAAACTCAAGCGCGGTAATGAGCACCGCGCCGATTGCGCCTTTTAGGATCAGCTGCCCAGCGCCGATGCGGGAAAACACGAGGAACAGCAGCAAAAACGCAAGCCCGCCCAACATCCCCATGCTCCAATGGGTGCGCCTGCGCCAAAGAAGCTCGATCGTCATGTAGGCGGCCCCGCCAAACAGAAACAGCGCCGGATAAACGAGCATAAAAAAACCCTCCCGCATTCAGCATGCGGGAGGGACGGCTGTTTTATGCGCACAAGCTCAGTTTTCTGCGTCTTTCCAAAGCTTTCCGTCAATGTAGACGCCCCGAATGTCCAACTGCGCGTCCAGCAGCACAAAATCCGCATGCGCGCCGGGGGCGATTACGCCGATCTCATGCTCCATATGGATCGCCTGCGCTGGCAGCATGGTTGCGGATTTGACCGCCTGTTCAAGCGGGACGCCAAACGATACCGCGCGCCTGAGCCCCGTCATCAGGTGGATGCCCGAGCCCGCGATCGTGCCGTCAATGAGCGTGCATTTGCCGTTCTCCACATGCACGCTCTGGCCGCCCAGGGAATAGTCCCCGTCCGGCAGGCCCGCGCCGCGCATGGAATCGCTGATGAGGCAGACGCGGTCAAAGAGCTTAAACACCGCGCGCACCATTGCGGGGTGCAGGTGAATGCCGTCGGCGATAACCTCCACATAGGCGTCCGCGTCCGCCGCCGCGCCCACAATACCCGGGGCGCGGTGCAAAAACGGCTCCATGGCGTTGAAGAGATGCGTTACCTGCGTGGCACCGTTTCGGAACGCTTCCGCCGCAGTATCATAATTCGCAGCGCTGTGCGCCAGGGATACGCTGCACAGCCGGGACGCTTCCCGGATAAAGTCCATGGCGCCCGGAAGCTCGGGCGCGATATCAACAATGCGCACATGCCTGCAGGACGCTTCCTGCAGGCGTTCCAAGAACGCGATATCAGGCGTGTGCAAAAATTCCGCCGCCTGCGCGCCCTTGCGTTTCGCGCTTAAAAACGGCCCTTCCAAACGCACGCCCAGCACCCTTGCCCCGTTTTCACCCGGATAGGCGCAGACGTTTTGCATGGCGTGCATGAGCGTTTCTTCATCGAGCGTCATGGTGGTGGGCAAAAAGGAGGTCACGCCGTTGTCCGCGCAGAATGCGGACATTTTTTGAAGCGCGCCAAGGCTGCCGTCCGAGGCGTCCTCCCCCATGGCGCCGTGGGTATGCAGGTCCACAAGCCCCGGAATGAGGTAGAGCCCCTGAGCGTCGACCCCTTCGCCCAAGAGCGCGCCGGTTTCTATGAACTGCGCATCAAAGCGCACATCGGTTTCGTGAAAGCTCCCATCGGGCAGGAACACCCGTGCATGTCTGATGAGCATCTGTTTTGCCCCCCTTTTATTGTTCCTATGCATTGTATCATGCAAACAAATACGTATGAAACGGGACCAAACGGGTATGCCATCACAAGGCACAAAATGCCAATCAGCGGCAACCTCTACGCGTTATTCAATGCCATAGCGCTGCTTTGCGTAGTTCCAGCCGTCTATACACATTGTTGCGATGTCCCGTTCGGCTTTCCAGCCATATAGCGCCTCCGCTTTTTTCGTATCCGCATAGCAGGAGGCGGTATCGCCCGCCCGCCTGCCTGTGATGACGTAAGGAATGTGTTTTCCGCTTGCCGCCTCAAACGCGTGAACCAGCTCAAGCACGCTTGTGCCATGCCCTGTGCCAAGGTTGACTGCCTCTGCGCCCGTTGTAGCGAGCACATGCTTAAGCGCCGCAAGGTGCCCCTGTGCAAGATCCACCACATGGATATAATCCCGAACGCCCGTGCCGTCGGGCGTATCATAATCGTTGCCAAATACACAAAGTTTGGGCAGTATCCCCGCCGCCACCTGCATGATGTAGGGGAAGAGGTTGTTCGGGATATCGTTCGGGTCCTCCCCTAAAAGCCCGCTTTCGTGCGCGCCGATGGGGTTAAAGTACCGCAGGTTCGCAAGGCTCCATTCGGCGTCGGAGGCGCAGACATCCTCCAAAATCCGTTCGATCATCACCTTGGTGCTGCCATACGGATTGATGGCGGAGGTGGGATACTCCTCCCGGTACGGAACGGGGTTGTTCATGCCGTAGACCGTAGCAGAGGAGGAAAACACCATCCTTTTGCAGCCCGCTTCCCGCATGGCTTTCAATAGCGTGATGGTGCCGCCCACATTGTTTTCATAGTATGCAAGCGGCTTCTGTACCGATTCGCCCACGGCCTTCCAGCCCGCAAAATGGATGACCGCTTCGATCCGCTCCTGCGAAAACATCTTACGCATGGTCGTTTCATCCGTAATATCCGCCTCATAAAACGCGAATTCCCGCCCGCCCAGCAGACGGATCCGCTCGAGCGCCTCGGGCTTCGCGTTGTGATAGTTATCCGCAACGACGACATCATATCCCGCCGCAAGCAGGGCAACCGCCGTATGGCTCCCGATATAGCCTGCGCCGCCCGTCACGAGGATTTTATTTGTTGCATCCATGTTGGTTCCTCCTCAAGCAATCAATGGGAAAAGCTCCATACAAAGTTTACCTGTTCCCCGCAAGGAGCGCAACGCATATTTATAGGTGCATCCACTCGAAAGCAGCGTTTTCCCGTCTGCGTGATTGACAGGAGATAAAAACGTGCTAAAGTGGGGTTTGAACGCACCGCCTGAAAGGGTTGTGCGCGCAGTTGAAAAAAGGAGGCTTCCATCCTATGAGCAGCGCCTGCAACAACGACTGTTCCTCCTGCAGCAAAAGCTGCGGCGACCGTAAAACATCCTTTGCGGATTTCAGGGAAAAACCCCATGCGCTAAGCCATATCCGCCACATCGTCGGCGTGGTGAGCGGAAAAGGCGGTGTTGGAAAATCAATGGTAACGTCTACGCTTGCTGTTCTTTGCCAGCGCGCGGGCTTAAAAACCGCGATACTGGACGCGGATATCACCGGCCCATCCATTCCGCAGGCGTTTGGCCTGCATGGAAAAGCGGAAGCGACCGAGGACGGCATGCTCCCCGCCATCACAAAGACCGGCATCCGCGCCATGTCCGTCAACCTGCTCCTGCCCAATGAGACCGACCCCGTCGTCTGGCGCGGGCCGATCATCGCGGGCACCGTCAAGCAGTTCTGGACGGACGTCATCTGGGGAGATATTGACGTCATGTTCATCGACATGCCGCCGGGAACCGGGGACGTGCCGCTGACGGTATTTCAGGCCATCCCGCTTGATGGGATCGTGATCGTCACCTCGCCGCAGCAGCTGGTAGGCATGATCGTAGAGAAGGCCGTCAATATGGCGCATATGATGAACGTACCCGTATTGGGGTTGGTAGAGAATATGGCGTATGTACGCTGTCCGGACTGCGGAAAGGAAATTTCCATGTTCGGCGAAAGCCGCATCGACGCGCTTTCACAAAAGCACGCGATCCCGCATACCGCCCGCCTGCCCATCGACCCGAAGCTTGCCGCCGCCTGCGATACCGGCATGATCGAGCTATTTGACGGAAATTGGCTTGATCCCCTTGCTGCCGTCATTGCGGGGGACGCGATCAAAAAGAACGTTTAATGTGCTAAGTTTCACAAAGCGCCTCAATGGGGCGCTTTTTTGTATCCCTCGCCGGAAGCAACGCTTTTTGCACAATTTGGCCGATTCCTTGGGACATAGAAAAGCCGCCCTGGTGGAGGCGGCTTTTCTAGGGGAGGCAATCTATATGGGCAGGGCTGCGTTGGGAAAACGCAGCCGCATCATCCGGGTTATGCTTCAAGCATGCCGAGTATGGCCTGCTTGGGCTTTACGCCGACGGATTTTGAGACGGGCCGCCCATCCCGGAACAACACCAGCGTCGGAATGCTCATCACGCCAAACTGTGCCGCAAGCTGCGGTTCATCGTCCACGTTGACTTTTGCGACCTTGAGCGCCCCCACCTGCTCCTGCGCAATCTGATCCACCACGGGGGTGAGCATACGGCAGGGACCACACCAGGAGGCCCAGAAATCGACCAGCACAGGGGTTGTAGAATCGAGCACCTCGGATTGGAAATTGTTTTTTGTAATATTCAGGGTAGACATCGTCTCATCCTCCGTTCCAATTATTATCTTGCTTTTATAATAAACAAAATGGAGCGGTTCTACCGTGACAATGTTACAGTTCTTTGCAGTTATTTCAACAAAACCATAAGCTTTTTGCGGTCTACAAGCGTCACACCCCCGCGTGAAAGGCGGACAATCCCTTCCTGCTGAAAATATTTGAGCATGCGCGTCACCACCTCACGCGCTGTACCCAGGTGATGGGCGATGCGTTCATGGGTGATGGAAAGCGTATCGCTTCCCTCAATGCCGCTCTCATCGAGCAAAAATGTCGCAAGCCGCGCATCAACGCTTTTAAAGAGCACGGCGTCAAGCAGCCACATCACGTCCGAAAACCGGGAGGACAGAAGCTTATTGGTATAATTGGCGACAGGGAGCGAGGCGTTCATCAGCTCCTGGTACGCGCCTACCGGCAGCACCCACAGCCGCGTGTCGCGTTCCGCTTCGATCCACACATCAAATTGTATGCCGTTGAGCATGCAGGATGCGGAAAACAGGCACATGTCCCGTTCGAACAAGCGGTACAGCGTGACCTCCTTGCCCTCTTCGGAAAGGATATAGGCGCGCAGCTGCCCCGTCCTCACCAGAAACAGGCCTACACAGTCCGCGGAGCCGTTTTGCAGGATCGTCCCCTGCGGCACCGTGCGTTCCGTCGCCGCGCGCTCCAGCAGCGCGCGCTCATCGGGCGTCATCTCTTCCCATACGGGAAACAACGCGCCCAGGCTCTTTTGATCCACCGCCATACGCACCTTCCTTTCCGCTGTTCCAGCATACGCCGACAATTCCATCTTATATGTAGGGAAATTCCATGTCAATGTATCAAAGCCTGCTTTGTGCTGCGTGCGGTGTTCGACTTCTTGCCGGGTATTTTTTCAGGATAAGCAAAAGCGGGCCTGTCAAGACCCGCTTTTGCCCGACTAGAGAGGGAACGTCAATCTATGTCAATCTTCCTGCCCGTTGCCGGCCGGTCGGCCAGCTTGGGAAGAGAGAGCTCCAGCACGCCGTCCCTGTAGACAGCCGTAATTTTTTCGGTGTCCACGCCGGTTACGTCAAAGCTGCGGCAGTAGGAACCGTACACCCGCTCGCGGCGGACAAAGCTCTCGCTCTTGTCCTCTTTGTTCTCTTCATGCTTGACGCTGATGATAAGATCATTCCCGTCAAGGTCAAGATGAATGTCCTCCTTCATAACGCCGGGAAGATCCGCTTTCAAAAGGAATTGATCGCCTTTGTCCACAATATCGGTGCGGAAGGCGCTGCCCCAGCCAAAGCCCGGCAAGCCGCCAAAGAAGGCTTTTTCAAAATCATCAAAATAGTTCGCAATGCTGCGCACATCGTTCCTGCGGTACGGCATCAACCCACGCATACTCAAAAACCTCCTCTAATTTTTCTGTTAGTATCTGCGGGAGCGGCTTTCCTCATTCCACTTTGCCGCCTCCTGTTTGTTTATGGGTATATCATAACGCGGCATTGTTGCAAAAGTTTGACGGAATTTTTGTGCAAAAGAAAACTTTAGCACTCTTAATGTTAGAGTGCTAAAGCAACGTTGTTTCCCCGTTTGCTTTGCCGGGGCGCATACGGTATACTTTTAAAAAACGCGAAGGCGGAAGATTTTGTGAATCCAATCGTTTACCGGCTCTTAAAGCTGCAGGGCGATTACGGACTGCTGCAGATTCCGGGCATACAGGATACCATACTGGTTGCCCGCGCTTTTTTGCCCGAAGAAGCGGATGAAGGCGATATCCTGCTGTATGAAGACCTTTCCTACCGCCTTGCGAAACCGTGAACCTGTGGGACACCGCGCATGAACAACACTATGCCAAACATTGACCAACTGGTGCGCTCCAGGCGGCGCACCATCGGTTTGACCATTACGCAAGAAGGCGCGCTCATCGTACGCGCGCCTTTACGGATACCGCTTACCCAAATCCAGCAGGCGGTATCCGGAAAAACGGACTGGATTGTAAAGAAGCAGGCGGAACAGCTTGCCCGCCTGTCCCAGAAACACGCCCACACCTATCAGGCGGGCGAATCGTTTCTGTTTTTAGGCGAACGGTATACGCTCCACTACCGGGCCAACATCCCCGCTGTGCACACTGAGGGCAACGCGCTGCTGCTGCCCCCCTGCCCGCCGGAACAGGCAAAGAAGCTGCTGACAGCCTGGTACCAGCGCCAGGCGCGCAATGTGTTTTATGACAGGCTCACCTATTACGCGCCCCGCATGGGCGTAACGCCGGGGGTGCTGCGCCTTTCCTCCGCACGGGGCCGTTGGGGCTCCTGCGGGCCGACAAACAGCATCAACCTTGTCTGGCGGCTCGTGATGGCGCCGCTTGGAGTGATTGATTATGTTGTAATCCATGAACTTGCCCACATCAAACGCCGCGATCACTCCCAGACATTCTGGAAACTCGTAGCCGATACCTTCCCCCAATACCGGCAGGCAAGGCAGTATCTTAAGGAGCATGGCGCGGCGCTGGAGCTATAGGCACAGATAAAATGCTTCGGTGAACGTTTTGCGGGCGAACGCAGTTCGCCCCTAGAATGTCTCTGCAATATGTTTTGTTTTACGCGCACCATCCGCAGGGGCGCCCTGTGGTAGCCCGTGTGTTTGCGTAATGATCGACCGTATGATAGAACGGAGAATTTGATATGAAAAGCTTTCGCAAGGAACTGCACTTTCACGTGCCCACCCGCCGCGGCATCCTCAACATCACGCCGGAGGTGGAGCAATGCGTCAAGGAAAGCGGCGTAAAGGAAGGGCTTGTGCTGGTTAACGCCATGAACATCACGGCAAGCGTATTTATTAATGACGACGAAAGCGGCCTGCACAGCGATTATGAACGCTGGCTTGAAACGCTTGCGCCAGAGAAGCCGTATGACCGGTATGCGCACAACGGCTATGAGGACAACGCGGACGCGCACCTCAAGCGTACCATCATGGGGCGCGAGGCGGTCGTTGCCATTACCAATGGAAGGCTCGATTTCGGCACCTGGGAACAGCTGTTTTATTACGAATTTGACGGAAAGCGCAATAAACGCGCGCTTGTAAAGATCATCGGGGAATAGCGTTTTGTTTTAAATGGGCAGCTGCTGCTGCCAATGGATGGCCTCAAGATACAGCTTCATCACTGCGTTCTGTTCCAGTCCGACCTCCGCAATCTGCAGCGCAAGCATATCCCATCCGGCGTCCTCGAGCATGCAGACAATGCGCAAATACGGCGAGAGTTCCGTTTCCTTTTTGAGCAGCGTATCCTTTACAATGGGCAAAAGCGGCAATCCCTGGAGAACGCTCTCCATGCTCTGATTAACGATCACATCAAGGCTTGAAAAAATGCCCACAAACAGGCCCTGCCCCGCAAGTTCATCCTTGCCGTTTGCATTGCACAGCAGCGACATCAGCTTGCCGCGGATGATGGAGTTTTTAATCATCTCCCTGTTCTCCGCGGATTGGATGCCGCGCAGGAAGAGCAGGTAGATCCAGCCCGTCAGCTCCGTGGTGCCGATCTGCACGAGCGCCTGCTGGATGGACTTGACCGGCTTGCCCGACGAGAAATAGGCGGAGTTCGCAAGCTTTAATAGCTTATAGGAAAGCCCGGTATCCTGCTCGAATATGGAGGCAATCGAGCGGAAATTCGGCTCCTCCCGGCTCAACTCCTCCAGGATATGGGCCGTATTACTTTTGAACGTATCGATATCCCGCGCGTTGATCACCACGGGTTTGCTGAAGTAGTAGCCCTGAAACAGCTTAAAGCCAAGCTTTTTTGCGCGCTCGAACTCTTCTTTTGTTTCAACGCGCTCGGCAAGCAGCTGCACGCGGTTGCGGTGCTTGCGCAAAAATTTCATCTGCTCCGGCGTTGGGTCTAAGGGAAACAGCACCTTGATGATATCCACCATATCGATCAGCGCCTCTGTCAGCGCGTTGACCGGCTTAATGACATAATCGTCCAATGCAAGAATATAGCCAAGCGCTTTTAAGTGCCTGCAGGCAAGCAGCACTTCCTCTGAAATGCACACGCGTTCGAGTATTTCGATGACCACCTTTTGTCTGGGCAGGAGCTTGGGAACATCCATCAGCAGCAGCTTTTCAGAAAAATTGATGAAGCCGCGCGTATTTTCAGTAAGCTCATTGAACCCCATGACGAGAAAGGAGTTATTGATCACCTCTACCGTAGAAGCGTTATCGTCCTCGCCCTCATAAAAATTGCTCGTTCCCTTGCGGTACAACAGCTCATACCCGTAGAGGTTGCGTTGCAAGTCAAAAATAGGCTGCCTGGCTACAAATACGTCCATTACACCGTCGTTTTCCCCTTCCATATCATTCCTGTCATGTATATGTTCGTCTTTTTATAAACTATCATTACCACAAATCAAACAATTGCCGTAAAAAACCTGCGAATCAAACAATTATGCCGGCATATCCTGCCCTTTTCCTGCATTATGGGGGATAGAAGCAGGAAGAGGCAGATATACCGGCATGATATGATAAAGGGCGGCGCGCCAAACGCCTGTTTCCTTAACGGCGGTGTCCCGCCTGTTTGGCGCCCGCCGCCAATTGTTTTTGCTGCCACCGTACTCTATATACACGGAATACATCCCCCATTGGGACAGTGATTGCATGTTTTGTCCCTGTATGTAATAATTTTAATATCTTGCCGCACCGCTTTGGGCTTTGCCCAGGTTGTCCGGCGCTGCCCCGCACTAAACGTGACCAGGAGCATTCCATGCCTTTTATTGCAACAGGGGAAAACGTTACGCAATTGTTCATGCGGGTGCACCGTGCGCTTGAAAATCTTGCGCTCACTTACGTGCGCAACCGCGAGCAGGCAATCGATATCGTGCAGGACACCATCCTGATCATGCTTGAGAAGGAACGCACCTTTGAAAGCGAGGCTTCCTGCGTATGCTATATGAAGCAGATCGCGCGCAATCTGTCAAAAAATTATTTGCGCAAAACTGCGGACATGGAATTGTGGGAAACGCTTGACGATGTCAGGATAGAAGAAATCGACCAGTACGATATTGTGGAATCAAAGCTCACACTGCAGCGCCTGCTGCTCAAATATCCTCCTGAAATCCGGGAGGCGTTTATCGTCCATGTCATAGACGGCGAGCCAAGCCGCGTGCTTGCGGAGCAGCTCAACCTCAAGCATGATACACTGCGCAGGCAGTTTTCGCGCATGAAACAGGAGCTCATAGATACTTATTCCAGTAAGATTAACAAAAAAACCCTGTTCCTTCTCCTGTTGTCTGTCCCATTTGACTAATGGTGGCGTGTATTGTTTAAGGAGGAGGGGCGCGCGTGAAATGGAATCGATTAAAAAGGCGGATACGCCTCAAACCGGATCTTATTGACCCATACCGCAGCATCAGCCACCGGGAAGCGCGCCGTATCTGGCGCAAAGAAGGGAGGCCCGGTGTTTTTGAGGTTTTGGAAGGCGCGCGCAAGAAGGCCGGGAAAACGCCCGAGGAATGGGAAGCGCTCACCGGCCTCAGGCAGAAGCAGGCTTATCCTGCCCCGGGCGCAGCGGTGCGGCGCTGGACGGTTGCCTGCGCAGTTGTGTTGCTCATAGGCGCGTTCCTGGCCTTTACCGCGCCCGGCCGTGCCTTTGCCGCGAAGGTTTATCAGACGTTTACGACGATTGCGGAGAATATCCTGAATATCCGGGCAACAGAAGAAAGGAACACATCGGATGTTGAGCCGAATGCAG
>JAEYLA010000200.1 GCA_023461495.1 Bacillota bacterium
TCCCCCACTTTCAATCCGATTTGACGACATGTGCGTCAAATCGGGGGAAAAAATGCCGCCATTAGCGGCATTTTAACCCGCAGAAGACCCATCGATAAAGTCCGCAGGACTTTGTCGATGGCCTGACGCCGCAGCTTACAGAGCTGCGGCGCGTTTGAACTACTTTGCCTGCATGCGCTTTTTCCGCCCGAATATGCTCTTTCGGAAGAGTAATACGTTGATGAATACCGAGAGGACAAAGAGCGCACCCACCGTAAACCAGGACCACCCGTTGCTCATGGGCGCAATGCCCATTAGCATGAGCATCGGGAACCCGAACACGATTGCCCAGGTCTGCTGGTAGATGAGGTTGCTCGAAGCGGGTGTCTCAAACAGCGGGTCAATCTCGCGCAGCAGGATCACGCCGGTGCTCGCGGTACCTGTGAGCATGCCGTAAAGCGCAAGGAAGGATTCATCTGCATACTTGGGGAAGAGCTTCTTGCAGGTGTAATCGCACTGCCAGTAAGTGATGAACGCGCCTACGACGCAGATAATGGTCAGAGGGACGATGAATTCCCTGCGGGAGAACGCGGAAAGGTCAATGGCAGAGATGGAGGCGACCACCATCAGGTCGAACATCACGCCCGCGATACGGTTGAGCATGAAGTTGTTGAGGTATTCCCGGTGAACGATGTTCACCTTTTTGAGCCCGCGCAGGATGCTTTTGAACGCGATGGCGAGGAACGAGCCGATGAGGAAGTTAAAGCCCCAGATGAGCGGCTTTATGGTACCCGCGAAAAAGCCGCCCAAGGAGTCAAGACCGATAGAAGCGCCGCGCATGAGCAGGTAGGCCGCGATGTAGGTAAGGAACACAAAGCCAAACTGCACCGTGAGCTTATCGAGCGACTCGGTCAGCGGGATTTCACCCTTCTTTGTGACCATCTCCGCAGAGAGATCCTCCACCTCGTCAGCATTTAGGATCTGCTTCTTGACGCGGCCCTTGCGCTTCATATTATTCAAGTAGATAACGCCGCCGATGCCGGAGGAGATAAAGCCCATCGCGGCCACCGTCAGGCCGAAGCTTGCGCCGCCGGAAAACGCGGGGTAGGTTGTCGCGGTGGCATAAATGTTCCCCCAGTTATAGGCCTGGCCCGGGCCCTGTCCATAGCCCATGGGCAGCAGCAGGCCGGATGCCGGCCAGTTGCCGATGAGATAGGAAAGCCCAAGTGTGATGGCAAGCCCTATGAGCCCCTGAAGCAAATAGGAGGAAACAACCGTCAGGCCCGTATTGAAGATATCGGTTTTGGAGCCCTTGTCCGATTGCTTTTCGGAGGCTTTGAGCGCCAAAGCAATAAATCCAAGACCCAGACCGTGATATGTCAGCGTTTCCATCGTGACCTTATGAAACATAGGTGTGCCGGTGACGCTTTCATAGATGGAGCTTGCGATTAAAATCAGAAATCCGCCGATGACAGAGCTTGGGATCAGCGATTGCCGCAGGGGCTTGATGGTGCGCCGCAGCATGTTTGCAACCATCATGCCTGCCATCAGAATGGCAAGTTCAACCATCAGCGCCCATATGCTGCTGTCCCAGAAATTCATGCCGCTTGTCATAAAAGACCCCCCTGAATAGATGAGATAAAGCCAATATAAAAATATTATAGCATATCTGCGCCCACGTCCATAGCAACGCCTGTAAGCGCGGATAACGGATAACCAGCAATGGATGTGTTAAAAAATAAGCCAATGATTGGGATTTTGATTGTAGTATCAGGGCATATGTACTATAATGGTACACGAATCGGGAACTTGATCCAAAAAAGCCTTTATTTTATCTTACGGGCTTTTTCTTTCGTTGTCAGAAAGCCCGGTTTTCTTTTGTATATCCGCCGTTAACGATCCTGAGCCATCGCGGAAAAATAGAGACGAGGTGGAACGATGATCGCTTCCGCTGGCGATTTTAAGTACATACTGGCCCGTCGCCTTATTTTTATTCCGTTCACTCTGCTGTTTTATGCCCTTTTTATGTCTGGCCCCGTTTTTATATCGTCTGTGGTAGCAATGCCGGCGGCGCAGGGCGCTACGTTTCATATCGCCCTGCGGTGGCTGGCGTTTGTAATTCTTCCGGGTATGCTTATATTTTCGGGGCTTTTCGGGGGGAGCATGCCGCTGCCGGGGAAGAAGAGGCCCCGGGGCGGGCAGGATGATCCGGCTTCCATACAGATGGAAGCCGCATTCGGGCAGTTGCCCTATGGCGTTGTCATCAGCCGGGCGTGGGGACGGACATGCTATATCAATCCTGCGTTTGAACGGATGACAGGTACACGCCGGGCAGAAACCGATAACCCCTTCTGTTTCCTGAATGCGCAGGAATTTGCGCTGCTGCAGACGGATGTTTCGGCGCTTTGCCGCGGCGAAACAGCGCAATACTGCATGCAGGTATATGTGAACAATGCGCGGGGCGCAGGAATGTACCTGAAGCTGACCGGCGTTCCCATAGAGCAGCAGGGAGAGCGGCGCTGCATGACCATAGTGGAGGATATGACCGGCTATGTGCAGTTGCAGTGCACGCTTGAGGAACAGGTACGGCATATGCGCGACCATGATGTGCTGACGGGCTTACATAACCGCATCTGCTTTGAGGCGCAAAAGAACATCTATGACCAAGCGCAGCCGGCCATGTCGTTTGCCGTCATCGTGGCGGATATCAATGGCCTCAAACTGATCAACGATGCGCTCGGCTATACATGCGGAGATCAGCTGATTATCACCACGGCACGCCTCATCCAAGGCTGTTGCCCTGAAAATGCCGTACTCGCAAGAACCGGCGGTGATGAATTCAGCATCCTGCTGCCCGGCGCGGGGGTGGATACGGCGGCGGCGCTTGTCGATGCCATTGCCGCCGCATTTTTGGCGTACAACAAAAACAACTCCACGCTTGGATACGACATTAGCGTGTCGTTTGGCCTGGCGGCCAAACAGCGGGAGCGGGACAGCATGGAGTCCGTTACAAAGGCGGCTGCGGAGCATTTGAACAGCCGCAAGCTGCTCACAAGAAAAAGCTCGCATCATTCGATCCTTACCTATGTGATGGCGACGATCTATGCGCGCAGTCAGGAAACCGAGGCGCACGCCAAGCGCCTTGCGCTGCTTTCCAAGCGGATCGGAGAACGCATGGGGCTTGCACAAGGAGGCCTGGATGAACTCGAGCTGTTTGCAATGCTGCACGATATCGGAAAAATCGGCGTTGACGATCATATTCTCAATAAGCCGGACAAGCTCACGGCGGAGGAATGGATCGTCATGCGGCGGCACCCGGATATCGGCTGCCGCATTGCAAGCGCCTCGCCGGAGCTTGAGCATATTGCCCTGCTGATTCTCACGCACCACGAGCGCTGGGATGGGGGAGGCTACCCGATCGGCCTTGCCGGGGAGGAAATCCCGCTGTTTGCCCGCATCCTTGCTGTAGTGGACGCGTACGATGCGATGACCGAAGACCGGGTTTACCGCAAGGCGCTTTCCAGACAGCAGGCGATCGATGAAATTGAGAAAAACGCCGGTACGCAATTTGACCCTTACGTTGCGGCGGTTTTTATCGATTGTATTATAGAGTGACTTGGCTTTTGAGCAGAGACATGGTATGTCAGGAAGGGACCCGAAGATGAAAAAAATGCTGGTTTGCGCAATCCTCCTCATTGGGTTGGTGGCGCCTTTTACCAGGACGCAGGCGGCTTCCAGCGGGTTTATCGATATGATGCAGGCGCATCCCGCCGTGATGCTGCTGGTAGACGCATACACCGGTGAGATCAAAAGCGTAAACGAGGCCGCCATCCAATACTACGGGTACAGCGCGGAAGAGTTTGCAGCCATGAATATCAGCGAAATCAACGCCTTGCCTTCAACCGGCCCGCAGGCAGAGTTTAGCAGGAGCAATGGCGTTGCACAGCTCACGCACCGCCTGAAAAACGGCAGCATCCGCTCGGTGGAAATTACGGCGGGAATCGTGACGGTGGACAGCCGCCTGATGAATATGCTTATCGTTCAGGATGTCACGCAGAAAATGCAGCTGCTTGAAAACGAGCGCAAGCAGACAAAGACGCTCATTATTTTGGGAACCGGCATCGCACTGCTGCTGTTTTTGCTTACACTTCGCATTGCGCTGAGCAGGAGAGAATTAAGCAAGATTGCGGCCATGCTCGAAAAATCCAATGCCCTGATGCGCCGCTTTAACGATGCGGATGAAAGTCATCTTTATCTCAAGGACGAGAATTTCCGATATGTGTTTGCGAACAAGGCCGCATACAAAATCTTTGGCAGGCCGGAAAGCGAGATCGTCGGCAAAGAAGACTTCGAATTGTTCGATGAAGCGTTTGCAAGGAGCCGCAGACTCGTCGACATGAATGTCTTAAAAACCAAGGCGACCGCGGTTGAAGAGGTGCCTATCAATGGAAACCTGTTCCGTATTACCAAATTTCCGGTGGAGCTGCTTAACGGCGCAACCGGTGTGGGCTGTTACGCGACAGACATTACGCAGGAACGCATATATGAAAAGAAGCGCGCATTTATGCTTTGGCGCAGCGAGGTCGCGCTGCATGTAATCAACAACAGCACCCAAAGTATGCATGAGCAGCTCACGTTTGTACTCCAGCAGATGATCGATTTTACAGGGAGCAAGTTTGGGTATGTCTATCTGTATGACGAAAAGGCACGCAGCCTTTCGCTGAGCACCCTTGCGCAAAGCAAGGAAAGCGGCATGCCGCCGCTCTGCCAGGAGGTGGCGCTGGAGGAGATCGGCATACTCGGCAACGCAATTACCGGCCGCAGGCCGGTGATCCTCAATAATTTTATGGAAGCTGCAGGTGATTGCTGCGGCGGGCTGACACGCAACGCAACAATTAAAACCTATATGGGATTTCCCGTCATCCTTGACGGCACTGTCGTAGCGACCGTGGGCCTGTTCAACCGGGAAGGGATGTTTGAAGAAGACGAAGCGGATGAGCTCGTGCTGCTCATGGACAGTGTCTGGAACGCGATGCAGCGCAGGCAGGCGCTTGCAACGCTGTCGTTTGAGCGCAACAAGTACCTGCAGACGCTCATCTCCATAGGCGACGGCGTCATGGTGGTCAATGCCGAGGGCACGATTGAAATGCTCAACGGCGTTGCCGAACGGCTGACAGGCTGGAGCAACGGGGAGGCGAAAGGCCGCCACTACAAAGAAGTGTTCGTGCTTTCCCATGAGCAGCCCGGCTTTACCATTAAGGACCCCATCGAAGACGCGCTGCGCACAAGCGAAGTGCAGGAGCTTGGCAACCATGCGATGCTGACCTCGCGCAGCGGGACGGTCTACTATCTGGAGGACAGCGCGGCGCCCATACGAAACGAGCACGAGACCGTTGTGGGCGTGGTGCTGGTATTCCGCGACGTAACGGATAAAAAAGAACAGCGCAAGCGGATTGAATTTTTGAGCTTCCACGACTCTCTGACGGGTCTTTACAACCGCAGGTATTTTGAAGAGGAGATCCAGCGCGTGGAGAGTGCCGGCATGCTGCCCGTATCCATTATATTGGGGGACGTCAACAGCCTGAAGCTGACCAACGATATCTTTGGCCATGCGTTTGGCGACATGCTGCTTGAAAAGGTGTCCGAGGTACTGCGCAGCGCGTTCGGGTCGCAGGATGTTATTGCAAGGTGGGGCGGGGATGAATTTGTGATCCTGATGCCCGGGGCGGCGTCAGAGCAGGCAGAGGCCGCGATCCATGCCGTGCAGCAGGCGTTCTCAAAAGAACAGATACGCGCCGTCCGCGGCAGCATTTCCATGGGCTACGCCACAAAATTTTCCCTGGACGAGCCGATGAACCGCGTACTTACGACGGCGGAAGAAAACATGTACTCCGCAAAATCGCTCAACCGGGATGTCGTGAGAACCCGCGCGATCGATGCGATCACCAGCACACTGTATGAAAGCAGTCAGCGAGAAAAGGAGCATTCGGAGCGCGTGAGCGAACTGAGCGTGAAGCTCGGGCGCGCGCTGGGGCTTTCGGAGGGCAAACTCAAAAAACTCAAAGAGGTTGCGCGTTTGCACGATATCGGGAAGATCGTATTGGAGCCGAACATCCTCAACAAAAATCATCTGCTGACGATGGAAGAATGGAACGAAGTCAAGCGCCATCCCATTATCGGCTACCGCATTCTCAATTCGTTTGACGATACTGTGGATTTGGCGGAGTCCGTGCTTGCTCATCACGAGCAATGGGATGGAACAGGGTATCCCAAGGGATTGCGGGGGGAGGAGATTCCGCTGCTTGCGCGCATCATCGCCGTGGTGGAGAGCTACGAGCGTATGACGCATGATTCGGACAATACCAAGGCGCGGACAAGAGAGGGCGCGTTAAAGGAGCTGCGCGACAATGCGGGCAGGCAATTTGACCCGATGCTTGCGGAACTCTTTGCGCGGATGATCGAAGAAGGGGAAGCTGTTTAGGATAGGTGATTTGGCAGGGGAATGCATGAACGCATTCCCCTGCATTGTTTTCTTTGGGGATTCATCGTATAATAAGGCATCTTTTACTTTGGAATAATTCTTTAACAAAGGTGGACGAAACATGGATTTATTTGAAAAGTGCATCCGCTACGACGAACCGCAGCGCGCGATGGAGGCAGGCCTCTATCCCTATTTTCATGCGCTGGAGACAGCCCAGGATACGGAGGTCGTCATTTCCGGCAAGAACATCATCATGCTCGGGTCCAACAACTATATGGGGCTCGTCAGCGATGAGCGGCTTAAAAAAGCCGCAATCGCGGCGATCGAACAATTTGGGACAGGCTGCTCGGGTTCGCGGTTTTTAAACGGCACACTTGTGCTGCATCAAGAGCTGGAGCGCGAGTTTGCGGACTTCTTCCATAAGGACGACGCTCTGACATTCTCCACCGGTTTTCAGACCAATCTTGGTGCGATTTCCGGCATTATGGGCCGGCACGACTATATCATCAACGATTCGGAAAACCACGCGAGCATTGTGGACGCAACGCGGCTGAGCTACTGCAAAAAAGACGTCAAGTATGAGCACTCCAATATGGAGGATCTGGAAGCCAAGCTCGCGCGCATCCCGGAGGACGCAGGCAAGCTGATCGTGACGGACGGCGTGTTCTCCATGTCCGGCGAGATTGCAAACCTGCCTGAAATCGTGCGCCTGGCAAAGAAGTACGGCGCGCGCGTGATGGTGGATGATGCACACGGCGCGGGCATGATTGGGGAATGCGGGCGCGGCACGGCCTCTTACTTTGGCCTTGAGGCGGATGTGGATATCATTATGACCACATTCTCAAAATCCTTTGGTTCCTTAGGCGGCGTGATTGCCGCAAGCAAAGAGGTCATCAATTATATCAAGCACCGCTCCCGCCCGTTTATCTTCAGCGCGTCCATCCCGCCCGCAAACGCGGCCGCGGCGCTTGAAGCGCTGCGCATCATCAAGCGGGAGCCGGCGCGCAAGGATAGGCTCCTTGAGGTGGCCAACTATATGCGTAAAAAGCTTACGGACCTCAATGTCCCCATCATGGAAGGGGAGACCGCGATCATTCCGGTGTTTACCTACCAGATGGACAGGACGTTTATTGCAGCCAAGCTGCTTTTTGAGAATGGCGTATACGTCAACCCCGTCATCCCGCCCGCGGTGTGCGAGGGGCAGTGCGTGCTGCGCACAAGCTATACCGCCACCCATACGTTTGAGCAGATGGACCGTGCGGCGGCGATTATTGCGCAGGTGCTGCAGTCGGTCTAAGCGGATAACGGAAAAAGGAACAGGGAATATTGACGCCATACGGGAAACCGCATGGCGTCTTAAGTTTTTAAGCCCGGTATTGTGTTCGCGCACCGTTTATCATGCTTAAGGCCCCGGATGGGTTCCCGTTCCTATGTTGCATTGGGCATATCACCGCCCCCGGGGGAGCGAGCCGAAAAGGGGTGCCAGCGGATGAAATCCGGTCGGGGTAAAAGAGCCAAAGAAGCATCCCGGAGGCATAAAATCCGCTGAGGACAGTTGCGGCTGTTCTGTTTGAATGACCACATCAAGACGCCAACTGAAATCATTTTTTCTGGCACATAGGGCAAAGCCTTTATACAGGCTGTCATCCAGCGTGAATACCTGACAGAACGCCTGTATCTCGTCCAGTTTTCGCGAGGCGCAGTATTCAGGAAAAGTATCAAGCTGAACCATTCCAATATCGTTATAAGCCGTTCTTTCCAGATGTTCCGGAATGGGAACGGGCGGTTCTGAGGCGATCATTTTAGACATTGTATATGGAGCAAGAAAAGCGTTCTTTAAGTTGCTGGTTCGAACGGACGGCGTCTGCATGGTCTTTATTGCGTACCAGGTATTGCTGCCTTGCTTGCTGTACAGATGCGTTTCTTCAAGTCTATAGGTGTCCCCGGCGATTATCTTTGGAGTAAGCTCAACTGCCGGGCCATAAACTGCGGCTTTATAGCGGCATTTTATATTCTGTATTTCAACAATATCCTTCTCAAGGAATTTTTGAAAAAAAGGGTCGCTGGGCCGGATAAGATAGGACATGATGTCTTTGTTTGCAAACGGGGATGCGCTGCCTGCCGCATTGCTGTAGGTTTCATTTTTCTGATTGCTCACTTACATTCTCCTCTCAACGCTCCGCCCTTGGTCTAATTATTGGTAGTATATCAAATATTACCCATAAGCAAAAGCGGATATTGCGCGTTGAGGCGATGAGCAATTCAAATGGAGAGAACCGCAACGATTATTGCACAGGTGCTGCAGTCTGCCTGAGAACCTAGAAGCCTCTATGTCACGGGAAGCCGTGTGCCATTTTTTATATCATAAAGGCATGTATTCATTTTTAGTAACAGCATGCGTCAAAGTGATTGAGAAGCGGCAAAAAAAGATCGGGAGAATAAACATTTTGTGTCTTTCAAAAGCACTTCATTGCGGAAGTGCATATACATGTAACATATCTGGAGGAAAGAGGGTTATTCCCAATGTATCGCTATAACAGACCATGTTTAAATTGTATGAACCGTACCGCCGGCAATCCTGTGAACTTCTATGAAGAGCGTACTGCTGATGTTGCGCCCCGCACGCAGAGCCAGCCTGCCGGCTATTATGCACCGAAAGCGGAAGACATAAGGCTGGGCGAAAACCCCGGTGTTTTAGAAGAGGCTGAGGGGACGGAGAAAAACGGCGTTGTATTCAAGCATGATAAAGACGGGCTTTCCATTCATATCACAATCTACAATACAAACAACAATGCCAACGAGGGAAGCGAGGCCGGACTCAAGCAAAAGGCGGAAACCGGCGGGCAGATCAGCGGCAAGGGCGGAAAGAATGCCAACCAGGGCGGACAGATTTCCGGAAAGTGCGGGCAGAACGCAAACCAGGACGGCGAGGTCAGCGCAAAGGGCAACTGTGCAGAAGGATGCGGCAAGGAGGATCATAAAGAGGATCACGGTTGTGAACAGGAAGCGCACTGCTGCTGTGAAGACCCTTGTGGCTGTGAACAGGAAGCGCACTGCTGCGAAGGCCATTGCCATTGCGAAGAACCCTGTGGTTGCGGCTATGAAGCATACGGCCGCTATACGCAGGGGTATAGCGGTTATGAGGCTTGATAGCGCATATTCGTATCAAATCGCTTCTGGTGAAATGGAGCACGCCGGGGAACTTTGTGATAGGTAACAGGCAAAGCGGTTCATTTCCGGCATAACAAAAAGCGCCTATGCTTATGCGGAGGCGCGTGCCGGCAGTCTGTCCGGCGGCCGACAGCGGTTGACCGGCTCCAGAGGCCGGGCCGTCGCAACGGAAGATTCCCCGCCGTTTCCCGGCGGGGAGCTTCTTTTTATAAATAAGAAAGGAACGCAAGGCAGGGTGGCGCCGACAAGAAAAAATATCCCGTGAAGGATATCCAATGAAGATGCGGAGTACAGCCATGTGCTTCCCTAAAATGATATCGCGCGTCAGACATATGGTATACTCTGTATCAGCAGATACCAAAAAGGGAGCAGCACCATGGAAGAGCAACGATTACAGCACCGGTTCCTAGAGCTTGCAGAGCGGTCCTATCACAGCGGGCGGTATACTTATACGAATTTTCTGAATTTGATGGAATTGGACATGCTTTCGCGTATGAAAAACGAACTGCGGCATGTGCCGCATATGCTTTGGGGCGGCGCCGAGGACTGTGAACGCAAGCTGATACGCTTCGGCAATGATGAAATGTGCGGGTATGAAGAAGAGATGCCCATTGCCTGTATCCGTATATGGCCGGTAAATGCAAAGTTTGCGGATGCATTGACGCATCGGGACTTCCTGGGGGCAATCATGAATCTTGGGATTGAACGGGAGCTGATAGGCGACATCCGCGTTATAGAAGCGACAGGATATGTATTTTGCCTCAGCCGCATCGCAATCTTTCTCATTGAGCAGCTCACAAAGGTGCGGCATACCACCGTTGCTTGCGAGATTGTGCAGGCACTGCCCGAAACTGCGACGTTATCCACAGAAACGATATCCTTGCAGGTGACTTCCGAACGGCTGGACGCGGTATTGGCGCATTTGTATCAGCTTTCCCGTACAGACGCGCAGGAATTGTTCCGCGGCGGGCGTATCTTTATCAACGACAGGTTGCAGGAAAGCTGCAGCTATGTGCCCAAAGCGGGAGAGATCATTTCAGCGCGGGGCTATGGGCGCTTTCTATACGGCGGGGTGTCCGGCAAAACAAAAAAGGGAAAGCTCGTGGCCTTGGTCAAAAGATATGTGTAGCGTTATGGGCTTCTGTGAGTACGGCCCGCTCCTGTTCAGGCGCTATATTTCCATGCTGATTTTCCCGTTAAATATGGACAGATGGCGGGGAACTTGCTTATAAAGATCAGTTAAATTTTTGGCGGAAACAAAAAAACACCCATCACTGGGTCTTTTTTACTGAATTCCGTTGTCGATTTAAATATTTTGGACTTGAGAAGAAAAAAGCCGAAGGCCGTTGCTTGCAGAGAGGACCACCAAGGCTCAATCGCCTTTGCCGGATCGTTGTAATTATAACATAATGCGAAGTTCACTTTGCAGCCGCTCCTAAACATAATAGGAAGTTTGGATAACCGCTTAGGTTGGGAAATTCGCCGTTTGGATTTACGGATAGCCGGAAGCCGTTAACACGGGCTGTCTACTTTCCTATATCCTTATTTATCCGTAAAACCGAAGCAAGACAACACCGCTTCCGGCATGATATAATTCATGCTGCTGCCGCTGTTGGGACGGCGCTTCCTTATAACAGTTAGGGTTATGCATGAACAAAAAAGTACGGGAGATCCGGCGCCGCTTCAGGCTCGATAAAAGTATTATCGGCAACGTATACGGCAGCTATGTAAATGAGATAGAAAAGTTGTCGCTACATTCGGAGAATTCATGAGGAATCGAAAAGTGTGAATCTAAATAGGAAAATACCATCCGTTTGTGGCTAAGATATCTAATGAACATGATCGGCAAAGAATACGAGGCTGAAAAAAGTGCTGCTCAAAATAAGCGGCTGATTACCGCTAAATTATTTTAAAAAGGAAAATTACTGAAGCGATGGAAGAGATCAGGTTACATGATGAGATCAACAGAAGACGTACGTTCGCCATTATATCCCACCCGGATGCAGGCAAAACAACGCTCACAGAGAAACTGCTGCTATACGGCGGCGCAATTCGGCAAGCGGGCAGTGTGAAAAGCCGTAAAACCCGTACGTATGCCGTATCCGACTGGATGGAGATTGAAAAGCAGCGAGGCATTTCAGTAACTTCCAGTGTACTGAATTTCAATTACAACGGTTATCACATCAACATCCTTGATACGCCCGGACATCAAGACTTCAGCGAGGACACCTATCGTACGTTGGTTGCAGCAGACAGCGCTGTAATGCTCCTTGACGGTGCAAAGGGTGTGGAGGCGCAGACGAAGAAACTGTTCCATGTGTGCCGCAAACGGGGCATCCCTATTTTTACTTATATTAATAAGCTGGACCGCGTATGTAAAAACCCGTTTGACCTCATCGATGAGCTTGAGAAAATTCTTGGTATCCGCTCTTATCCGGTAACCTGGCCTGTAGGTATAGATGGCGTGTTTAAAGGCGTGTATAACAGAGCGCTTAAGCGGCTTGAAATGTTCGAGCGTGATGGGGGCCATGGCATCAAAGTTACCGTGTCACAAGTAATGGAATTAAATGATCCGGAATTGAAAGCGTTGATTGGAAGCGAAGCCTACAATTCACTCTGTGAGGATATAGCGCTGCTTGACGAGGCGGGGGAGGAATATGATATAACCAAAATTCTTTCAGGTAAGATTACTCCTGTCTTTTTTGGCAGTGCAATGAGTAACTTTGGCGTACAGCAGTTCCTGGAGGATTTCATACAGATGGCTCCGGCACCAGGATACAGAAATACCAGCAAGGGCGTTTTAGCCCCTGATGACCATGAATTTGCCGGCTTTGTGTTCAAAATACAGGCAAATATGGATCCTAAACATCGGGATCGGTTAGCGTTTGTACGCATATGCTCCGGACAGTATGAAAAGGGTATGCAAGTCTATAACGCGCGCCTGCAAAAGAATATTCGCCTTGCACAGCCCCAACAATTCCTGGCACAGGACCGGGCGGTTGTGGAAGAAGCGTATGCCGGAGACATCGTTGGGCTGTTTGATTCGGGTGAGTTCCATATTGGAGACACCCTGTGCTCGGGGAAAAAGCCTTTCCACTTTGATCCTATCCCGATGTTTCCCGCAGAACATTTTGCCTATGTTTCCGCAATGGATGCAGGAAAACGCAAGCAGTTTGTGAAAGGGATCAATCAATTACAGACCGAGGGCGCAATACAGGTATTTCGCAATTCGGGGTCTACCGGTGAACGGTGCATCGTCGGCGTCGCAGGCGCACTGCAATTGGAAGTGCTTTCTTACCGTATGCTTGGAGAGTATAATGCTGAAATCAGAATAGAACAGTTAAGTTATCAGCACGCCCGGTGGATTGTTCCCGAAGAAGCAAACCCCGTGTTGCCCGTACTTGATGGGGACATATTGCGCGCCGTAGACCGCTTTGATCGGCCGGTCATACTCTTTAAAAACGATTGGGTGCTACAACGTATCATGGATAAAAATCCGAATGTGGAATTTGCGGATATTGCTCCATTGGAATATGAACCCATAGACGATTGAAGATTTGGAGAAATTGGTATGTAAACAAGGCGCTATTATAATAATGCAATGACCAACTGACATCTTCTTGCAACTCCCCGCAGGGTGAACGCATCGCAACCTGCGGGGGTTTCTAAAAATTTGGATACCCGCTTGGGTTAAACAAAATGCGAAGCTCATGAAGGAACCTTAAATGTAAACGCACTTTCGAAAATTCGGAAAATACAGATTAACCTTCTCCATAACCTGATTAAGCACGATGCTCTCTCGCTATTTGTACTATCGGCAATTACACGGAACATTGGCCCATCAAATTTTAAAACGCCTGTATTGAATTTCCTGCATACATAAACTCTTGTAACGGTCCTTTGCCCAATAGTAATCCCATTGCGGGTGCTTACGGCATTTTCTGATATGGCTAGCGGAAGCTTTTACCTGAAGGCAGCACATTAGACCGAACATTGCATCTTTCTTCATCTCAAAAAAGCTCAAATAATCCTTGCCTCGGATATAACAAAATGGTTGAAGCCTCAGTCGCGCGAATGCTGCTAAATGCAAAGAGCACATACGTGAATACGGCTTTTGTGTAGTATGACTTAACTATGACCACATCTACTCCCGGCTTCCTGGATCAGGCTCCGCATGAATTTACATATATTATACACACTTCATACTATATATGTAAAATGATACAATTTGACACGCTATATATGGTATGTTACCGTCTTATTAATGAGTGTTGTGGATAATGCTTAATGAGCCTTGAGACAGAAATGAGGAAGGTAATGAAGAAAACTGCATGGATATTGATCTTGCTTCTGGTGATGGCAAGTTCGGTGACTGCAGGCACGTTGGCCATGTACACAACGTCAATCGATCATCTGGCGCAGGGAAGCGTTTCTGCGAAGGAATTCGTTTTTACGGGCGAAGGTACGGGCAGTTTTGAACAGGGCGTAAAGATTGCGCCGGGCGAAACGGTAAGCTGGCAGTTTCAAGTCCGGAATTATTCCGGAACGATCATTACCGAGACGGACCTTTATTACAAGCTGACGTTTGATGTGCATGCATCCGCCGATAAATCCGCGATCGAGCCGCTTACCGTTTCCGTGAAGGATGAAAGCGGCAACGCGGTCGGCAGCGTCATGGGACCGGGCAGTTTCGACATAACAGGGGAATTTCGATTATCGCAAAGTGGGCAGGGGCGCACATACACCGTTGAAGCGTACTGGCCGAGCGACGGCAACATAGATATCGATTACGCCGGCGGGCAGTACGGCACAGCGGTCGGCATTCATGCGGTTGCCTCTCAGGCGCCGCTTGATGGGGCTGGGCAGCCCACGCCGTTGCCGACATTCACGCCATTGATCACGCCGACTCCGACGGCAACACCGAGTCCAACGCCGGTGATGACTTCGACGCCGACACCGACAGTAACGCCGGCACCGACGGTCACACCGACTCCGACGCCGCAGGCCGATAATATCAGCGTGTTGTATCAGACTACGAAGTCCTGGCAGAATGGCCAAAGCGGACCCCGTGAGTTTAATTACAGTATTACGATTACCAATCATTCCGATCAACCGGTCAACGCCTGGTATATCGAATTCAAGCTCCCGGACGACGTGCTGACCAACACCTGGAGCAACGCGAAGATGATCGGCATGCCTGCCGGCGAATACCGCTTTGTGAACCCGGGCTATAACAATCCCTCCATGGATAACATTCTGCCCGGGCAGAGCGTGACATTTGGCGGACACGGCATTGGGCTTGGAACCGCGGCGCCTTATGGCGTGAAGGTAGGCGGCAGCAATGCTGCAGCCGTGGGTGCAGCGCTGACCACCAGATTTGGAAGTTTGAACTAGCGGCATTGGGAAAGTGAGTGCGTATGAAATACAGGATATT
>JAEYLA010000201.1 GCA_023461495.1 Bacillota bacterium
GCAGCGCACCCCCTTCGAGCACCTTTGTCACAGCGCCGGAAAGCGCCTCCCACTCGGCCTGCTTTTCCCCAAGGTGGCTTCTGCCCTCTTTTGTAAGGGCGTAATACCGCCTTTCCCGCCCCGCGGCCATGCCAAGATACGAGCGCACATATCCCTTGGTTTCAAGCGAATGCAGCAGCGGATAGAGCGTCCCCGCCTTGAGGGAAAACACCGCATTGCTGCGCCGCTTTAATTCCTCCGTCATCTGGTAGCCATACATGTCCTCTTTTTCAAGCAGCTTTAACAGCAGCATCCCTGTGCTGCCGCCAAGCAATGTTTTATCCGCCGCCATGCGCGTCCCTCCCAAAAAGCAATATATCCATCATCTACCCATACTATAGATAGATAATCGATATATGTCAATGCTTTTCCATCTTTATCCGTTGATTATACCAGTGCCGCCAGATTCCACATGACGCCATACTTGTCCACCACAATGCCGTAACAGGGGCTGAAAAATGTCTGCTGCAGCGGCATGTCGACCGTTCCTTCTTCAGAAAGCACCTCGAACGCACGCCGGACTTCCTCCTCGGTGCATTCCACGGCAATCGCGATGCGCTCGGACACTGCGGCGTTGAGTGCTTTGAATGCGTCGGACATCCGGATGAAGGTATCGCCAAGACGCAGCGTCGCCTGTACAATATGCGATTTCTGCTCCTCCGGAATCGGCGGACCGCCGCCGGGAATGTCCCCAAAGCGCATGATCTCCATCACACTCGCGCCGAACGCGCGCTCATAGAGGGCGATGGCCTCCGCGCAATCACCCTGAAAGCTCAAATACGGTCTGAGCTGCATGTCGTTCTTTCTCCCTTCTATAGAATACGTCGTTTCCGAAATACGCAGGAAGCTGTACAATATGCCTCCCCTGCGGGGTGGCATATTGTACAGCTTTCTAACGCTTCTTTGCCTCATGAAGCTCCATGTTTTCCCGCACGCGAAAACGGACGATTTCCTTAACAAGCTCCAATGGTTGCGGTGTTGTCAGCGGAAACTGGATCGCGCCCTTGGAGGTTTCATAGTCCGTAAGCTTGTGCGCAAACTGCGCCACGCCGTTTGCGCCTGGATAAAAGCCAATGTGCTTCTTGTTCGCCGCAAAATGCACAAGATTGCCATTTAGCGTAAACGTCGGCATGCCATAATTGATCTTCTCCCCCGCCTCGGGCGCGGCTTCCCGGATTGCGTTGCGCAGTTCAGTAAGCCTTTTTTGAATCTCTTCGGGATACTGCGCGATATATGCGCCCACCGGGTCAACATCCTCCCCCGCAAAAGCTTTCCCGCTTTTGCGCAGGGCATCCTCCAGTTGCTCTACGGCCTTGGGACCGACGCCGTGCATGGCGGAAATATCCGCCTTTGTAAAGTTTTTCAGCGCATCAAACGTTGTAATTCCCGCCTGCATAAGCGCCCGCTGCGCGGGCTGGCTCAGTTTTTCAAACACAGGTTCCATCGTTCTTCCCCCAAAGCGCGGATTGCCCGCGCATACTTTTGCATTTATTGTAACCTCCCAGCCAGCACTCCACCCGCGCTATTTGCAAATTTAAAATAAAGCGCAGCCACAACGCCCGCGCGAAACCTGCAATGTCGGCGCATAGAGAACGCATAGGCCCTTTTTGCCCAATTCGCCGCAAAAAGCCAGCAGCCGCCACACGCTTTTACTGCAAAAATTCCAAAAAAGCGGTATAATGGAAATGGATGCTGCGCGGCGAAAAACACGCCTTGCCTCCTGCGGCAGTTTGTTGCCGCACCAAAGAATGCGGAAGAAAGCAGGTGTCGTTGTTGGAAAAAAAGAACTGGTATGAGCGTGACATTCACGAGGTGTACAGGGAGCTGGGCGCAAGCGCGCAAACGGGCTTGACCTCCAAGGAGGCCAAACGCCGCCTGGAGGAACACGGCCCCAACGAGCTGCAGCAGAAAAAGGGGGCAAGCCTGTTTGAGATGTTCCTTGCGCAGCTCAAGGACTACATGGTCATTATCCTGATCGTTGCAAGTATCGTCTCCATATTGGTCGGCGAAGTGACGGACGCCATCGTCATATTGGGCATTGTCATCATCAATGCCGTATTGGGCGTCATCCAGGAATACCGCGCAGGCAAGGCGCTCGAAGCCTTGAAGCGGATGTCCGCCCCCAACGCCAAGGTGCTGCGCGATGGCGAACCTATTACCATTCCTGCCCGCGAGCTGGTACCCGGTGATACGGTTATTTTGGAAACCGGGGACTATGTTCCGGCGGACGTCAGGCTCATCCAGTCCGTCAATCTAAAAATTGAAGAAGCGGCGCTCACGGGCGAATCGGTGCCGGTGGAGAAGAACACAGAAATAGCGCTTTCCGGCGATATCGGCCTGGGAGACCAGGTGAACTCCGCCTTCATGACTACGCTTGTCACCTATGGCCGCGGCAGCGGCATCGTCACCTCCACGGGCATGGGCACCGTCATAGGCAAGATTGCGGAAATGATCCAGGAGGAAGAAGCGGAGGACACCCCGCTGCAGAAAAAACTTGCGCAGATGGGCAAACTCCTGGGTACAGGCTGCCTTATCATCTGTGCCATCGTATTTGGGATGGGCTTATTGCGCGGGGAACCCATCCTTGAAATGTTCATGACGGCAGTCAGTCTTGCCGTTGCCGCCATTCCGGAGGGCCTGCCCGCTGTCGTTACTATCGTGCTCGCGTTGGGCATGCAGCGCATGGCAAAGCAGAACGCCATCATGAAAAAGCTGCACGCGGTAGAAACGCTTGGCAGCACCACCGTCATCTGCTCGGACAAGACCGGCACCCTCACGCAGAACCAGATGACGATCGTCAGCATGTATGTGCCCGGCCTCTCCATCGACGTACAGGGCGATGGGTACAACCCGGTAGGCGTGCTGCTCGCCGGCGACAGGATGGTTTCTCTCGAGGAGGAGCCCGCCGTATGCCGCCTTATGGACGTTATGGCGCTCTGCAACGACGCGCGCCTGGAGCATGTGGTGGAAAACGGCTCCGATGAATGGCGCATCGTGGGCGATCCCACGGAGGGCGCGATGATTGTCGCCGCCGCGAAAGCGGGCGTGAGGCAGGAAGCCCACAACCAGAAATACCCCCGCCTGCAGGAAATTCCGTTTGACTCCCAGCGCAAACTGATGACAACCTTCCACCGGCTGGGCAATGAGGGCTATGCCGCGTTTACAAAAGGCGCGCCGGATATCCTTGTGGAGCGCTGCACGCAGATTTTACGGCGTGACGGCACCATCTCCCCCATCACGGCGGAGGACGTTACCGCCATCCTTAGGGAAAACAAGTCCCTTGCGTCAAAAGCGTACCGCGTGCTGGCCATGGCGTATAAGCCGGTTTCGGACATCCCAGCCCACCCCACGCCGGAGCAGGATGAAAAGGGCCTTGTCTTCTGCGGCCTGGTCGGCATGATCGATCCGCCGCGCGTGGAAGCCATCGAAGCCATCAAGGTCTGCAAGGGCGCCGGTATCCGCGTTGTGATGATCACCGGGGACTATAAGGATACCGCAGCCGCCATCGCAAAGCAGCTCGGCATTGTCAACTCCGATGATCAGGTATTGGCCGGGTCGGATTTGAACGCCATGGACGACCTCCAGCTCAACGCAGTCGCAAAGTATGTCAATGTGTACGCACGCGTTTCCCCGGAACACAAGGTGCGCATTGTGCAGGCGATGAAGAACAACGGCGAAATCGCCTCCATGACAGGCGACGGCGTGAACGACGCCCCCGCTTTAAAGCGCGCGGACATCGGCGTTGCGATGGGCATCACGGGCACAGACGTCACCAAGGAAAGCGCCGACATGATCTTGACGGACGACAACTTCTCCAGCATCGTCCACGCGGTGGAAGAGGGGCGCGTCATCTACAGCAACATCCGCAAGTTCGTATTCTTCCTGATGAGCT
>JAEYLA010000202.1 GCA_023461495.1 Bacillota bacterium
AATAACGGCTCCGGCGTTATGCCCCCTTCCACGCAGCCCATACCGCGTCCGCCGCAGCAGGGTACCGGCATACAGAGCGGGCAGGGTACCATGCGTCCGCCTACCATACAGGTGCCCGAGATCATGCAGCCAATGTTGCCGCCTGATGATGAGCAGACGCCCACGGCGCGTCAACCCGGTGCGGGAACCCAGCAGCAGCCGATGTCTCCCGCCAACAGCGCGGCGCTGCAGCAGATTTTACAGCAGGCAGGCGAGATCTTTCCCGGGCAGGAACTGTCCGGCAATGCCGCCCCCGCCTCCGCGGCCGCACCGCAGCCCGCCACACGCGTTGCGCAAACCAGCGAGGAATGGCAGCGCGAGGTAGACGCCCTTCTGCAGGGCCAAGCGCCCGAAGCGCCAAGCGCCGAAGTCACCGCACCCGCGCCCGGCGGACGGCGGCAAAGCACCGCAAACCCCTTCCCCGGCCAGTTCCCGGATTCCGAATGGGCGCGCATTGATCCGCCCAACGGCGAGGGCTATTTCTATGAAGGGCATATGCGGCGCGGCAATGACCGCTTCTTCATTACCGCAGTCCCGGGAGAATACCGTCCCGTTCCCCCGCGCCACCTGCAGGGGCAGGGATTTGGGCGCTACATTCCCTCCCGCAGCGGCGGATGCTGGGTCCGCATCCAGAAGGAACGTTAACCAGCCTACACAAAAAGCAACGGGGCTTTGCACAAGTGCAAAGCCCCGTTGCTTTTTTTGTAATTCCCTCAGGAAAAATCCCGCGTAAAGATATCGCTGTGCTCCAGGAGGCTTTCCACCGTATCAAACCCAAGGCGGTGCAGAAGCTCAATCACATACGGGTTCTCCACAGGCGTTTGATACACCGCCTCGTTGCCGTATTCATATACGTTTTTGCTCCCCTCCTCCTTGGGAATCAAAATTTTCGGCCCGCCGACACAGCCGCCCACACAGCCCATGCCTTCAATAAAATTCGCGGTGATCTTGCCGCTCAACACATCGTTAAGCATGGCTTTGCAGGCAGGCACGCCGTCCGCCTGCGCGGCGCGCACGGTAATGTGGCGGTTGGGGTTTAAGCGCTCCACAGTTTTCTGCACCGCCTCGCTCACGCCGCCCGTGCTTGCATAAATACGGCCCGTGCGGGAGGAGTGGTCCCGTTCATCCTCCTCCATGTCCGCAGGGTTGATATCCGCAAAATCAAAAATATCCCGGATTTCATGGAAGGTAAGCACAAAATCCGTGGAGGCGGAAACGTCCTTTTCCCGCGCTTCCGCCTTTTTGGCGATACATGGGCCGATGAACACGGTGATTGCATCCGGATAGAGCGCCTTGATGGCGCGGCCGCACGCTACCATCGGCGATACCGCACCCGGCACATGCGGCATGAGCGTATGGTACACCTTGCGGATCATGGCGATCCACATCGGACAGCAGCAGCTGGTCAGCTGGTAATCCTCTTCGGTGAGGATGTTTTTATCAAACTCCAGCGCCTCCTTTAGGGTGAGGATGTCCGCAAACAGCGCAACCTCCACCATGCCGGTAAACCCGAGTTGCTTGAACGCTGCGCGAAGTTTCCCTGGGGTAACGTCGCTTGTAAACTGGTTGATGAACGCGGGTGCAATCATGGCGTACACCGGCGCTTTCGCGCTGTGGATGGCCGCAAGCGTGGGCAGGATATCCTTACTCTCCGTCAGCTTTTTCGCGCGGCAGCTGCCGATACACTCCGCACACCCCACGCAAAGATCGGCGTTGATGGCGATATTGCCGCTTGGATCGCGGTAGAGCGCGTCAAACAGACATTTGGCCGCGCAGGCCGCCTGTTCGCTTTCAGAACATGCGCATTCGCCGATGCGCATGACAGGCGCGTGCTTCTTTGGGTTCAGCAGGCAATCCAGGTGGTGCGGATCAAATTCCTCGTGCTTGAGGCGCTCAAGTTCCTCGTCCAAATGATGCTCTACGGAAGCCTTTACCAATCGTTCATACAGCTGGGCAAATGTCGTCATCCCGTGGCAATCCTCCATTGCAAATTACTGTCGCAGCGCGAACTGTTTTTCATCACGATTATACCATAGACGCGCAGTGGATATGGGATAATCTTCCGCCGCGCTTTGCCGCCGTACCCCGCTCCTGTTATACTGTTTCCAGTATGCGTAAAAAGAAAGCGGGCAAGACAGCCATGAGACAAAACAAATATGACGATCCAGCCTTTTTTACAAAGTATGCCGAAATGCCCCGCTCCCGGGACGGCCTCCAAAGCGCCGGAGAATGGCCGGAGCTTGAAAAGCTGCTGCCCCCGTTTTTTGGAATGCGGGTGCTGGACCTTGGGTGCGGATACGGCTGGCACTGCATCTATGCGCTTGAACACGGCGCGGCGTCCGTCACCGGCGTTGACCTGTCGGAAAAGATGCTCGCCGTGGCGCGGGAAAAGACGGCTTCCCCAAATGTCACCTACCTGCAAACGGCGATTGAGGATGCAGATTTTGCGCCCGGTTCCTTTGATATCGTCATCAGTTCCCTTGCTCTTCACTATGTTTGGGACTTTGAAGCGGTGTGTAAAAACGTTTCCCGGTGGCTCAATCCCGGCGGCCGCTTCGTGTTTTCCGTAGAGCATCCGGTGTTTACCGCGGAAGGCAGCCAGGCCTGGGTGGATGATGAAACGGGCGCCCACCGCTATTGGCCAGTGGACCGATACTTTTTTGAAGGCCAGCGGGAAAGCGTGTTTTTGGGCGAGCGCGTCACAAAATACCACAGAACCGTTACGGGATATGTGCATCCACTGCTGCAAAACGGCTTTTTCCTCAACGCTTTAGTGGAACCCAAGCCGCCCGACTCGTTTCTTTCCATCCCCGGCATGGCAGACGAGCTGCGCCGCCCCATGATGTTGCTCTTTTCCTGTACAAAGCAGGAATAAACCCACAACGCCTCCCGGAACGCCCGGGATAACGCTGCATGCAAAAAAACGGCGGTTGACAGGACCGCCGCGATTTGTTATGTATGTATACTGAAGCGCCGTTTTTTGCATATGCATAATGACGCAAATACACGCGGAAGAGAAAAACGGTATGCTTGAGCAAATACTGGCGGTCGCCACACAGGTCGTAATCTTATTTATATTGATCGGCGTGGGCTTTGCGTGTGGCAAGACCAGGCTCTTGAATGACGAATCCATCTCCGGAATGACCGGGTTTGTACTCAACATTGTCATGCCTTCGTCCATTATCGATTCATTCTGCCGGGAATTCCGGCCGGAGCTTCTCCATAGCCTGCTGCTGGTGCTGGGCGCTGCGGTCTTTGCGCATATCGCAGGCATCGTGCTGGGCCGCTTGTTCATACGGGATAAAAACGCCTCCGCAGAGCGCATGCTCCGGTTTGGCGCGGTGTTCAGCAATTGCGGCTATATGGGCTTGCCTTTGCTCGGCGCGGTGGTCGGGAGCACCGGCGTGTTCTACGGCGCGGGATACATCGTTATTTTTATGCTGATTTCCTGGACATACGGGCTTGTGGCCGTAAGCGGCGATAAGCGCGAGATTGCCCTGAAAAAGCTCGTTACAAACCCCGGCATTCTGGGCTCCATTTTGGGGCTTGTGATCTTCCTTTGCTCCATCAAGTTGCCGGAAGTCATCTATGCGCCCATCCATTATCTTGGCGCGCTCAATACGCCCGTCCCTATGGTGATCGTAGGCTACCAGCTTTCCAAGGCGGATTTATCCGCCATGTGGAAAAAAGCGTCCTACTATATGGCGTCCTTCGTGCGGCTGATTCTGGTCCCGCTTGTTTGCTTCGGCGTGTTCTACCTTGCGGGGATGCGCGGGGAGCTTTTGGTCAGTTGCATCCTGAGCGCAAGCGTGCCAAGCGCCGCGCTTGTCACCATGTTTGCGGTACGCTACCAGCAGGACACCCAAGCGGCCTCCGCCATGATCTCCATGTCCACGCTGTTATCGCTCATCACGTTGCCGCTCATCATGGGGTTTGTGCAGTATTTTAGCTAACCACTGATATTATTCATATACAAAGCGGCACGGAATACTCCATGCCGCTTTCTTTAATGATTTTTACTATGCTTCTTTTCTGATGAACAGCACGCCCAGCGTGCCCGGCCCGCAGTGGCTGCTGATGGTGCCGCCCGCATCGGTCACAAGGATTTCCGCAAACGGAAATGACTCCTGCACCGTCTTTTTCGCGTGCTCCACAAGCGCCGCGTCCTGCACCGTATGCGTGATAAACGCGCGGGATGGGTCGATGTCTTCGCGGTTGAGCAGGCGGCCCTTGATGTAATCATTCAGGCAACGCCTGAGCTTGCCCTTATACTTTTTGGAGACCTGCATGCGCCCGTCCCGCACCTCAATGCAGGGCTTTAACTGCAGCAAATTTGCCCCAAGCGCCGCAACGGAGCTGCAGCGCCCGCCCTTGTGCAGGTACGTGAGCGTATCGATCACAAAGCTTGCTTCCACCTGCGGAACCAGCGCCGCGGCCTTTGCCGCCACCTCTTTCTCGGGCAAGCCCCGCGCTGCAAGCTCCGCCGCCTTGATGACCAACAGGCCCGTTCCGGAGGATAGCGACCGGGAATCGATCACATGCACGTTCTCAAATTCCTTTGCGGCGCGGCAGGCATTTGCATAAGAGGCGGACATCTCGCTGCTGATGGCGATATGCACCACATCCTTGCCCGCTTCCGTCAGCCCGAGAAATACGGTGTGGTAATCCTCCGGCGAGGGCGCGGCCGTCTTTGGCAGTTCCCCCATACGGTCCACATAGTCAAAAAGCGCCTTGGACGTGACATCCACGCCGTCCCTGTATGTCTGCTCCCCAAGCGTGATGTACAGGGAAATCATCGTAACATCGTAGCGTTTGAACAATGCCGGTGAAAGATCGCATGTGCTGTCTGTTGTGATCGCCGTGGCCATTTGCTGCCCCCTAATAAATCAGTTGTGATGCTTGATGAGTCTGAGCGCCTTTGCAAGCTCCATGACGATGACGGGGATAAAGGAGATCAAAAGCGCCAAGAGGTAAAGGCCCGCAGGCAAAGCGGTCAGCCCGAACGGGCCGGACAGCGGCGTGAACACCACAAGCGCCATCAGCGCGAACGACGCGAGCGCCGCTTTGTTGAGGTTTGCGTTGCCAAACGGCCCGATCTTCAGAAGCGAGCGGCTGGAGCGCATGTTGAACGCCTGAAAAATCTGCGAGATGGCAAGTATGAGAAACGCCATCGTCTGGCCGCCCTCCATGACGCCTGTCGCCTGCTGGCCGATGTGGAAGCCCCAAAGGGTCAGCGCCGCGAACATGATGCCCTGGAGTACCACGCGCAGGCCAAGCCCCCTTGCAAACATGCTCTCGCTCCTTGGCAGCGGCTTGCGGTCCATAATATCCTTCTCTACGGCCTCCGTGCCAAGCGCAATCGCCGGCAGGCTGTCCGTTACAAGGTTGATCCACAAGAGCTGCATGGACAAAAGCGGGGACCTGCGCCAGATGAGCATGGCGAAGAATACCGTGAAAATCTCGCCGATGTTCGTGCCCAGCAGGAAGCCTACCACCTTGCGGATATTATCGTAAATACCGCGGCCTTCCTTTACCGCTTCTACAATAGTCGCAAAATTGTCGTCCGTCAAGGTCATATCCGCGGCGCCCTTTGCAACGTCCGTTCCAGTGATGCCCATGGCGCAGCCGATATCTGCGGCCTTTAAGGCAGGCGCGTCGTTCACGCCGTCGCCCGTCATGGAAACGACCTCGCCCTGCTGCTGCCAGGCACGCACGATGCGGATCTTATCTTCCGGGGAAACGCGCGCATATACGGAAATATCCTGAACGCTTTTTGCAAGCGTTTCGTCGGACATCGCGGCAAGTTCCGCGCCCGTGATGGAACGCTCCCCTTGGCGCAGGATGCCAAGCTCCCTCGCGATGGCGGAAGCGGTCTTGATATGGTCGCCCGTGATCATCACGGGCTTGATGCCGGCCTTGCGGCAGATTGCGACAGCGTCCTTTGCTTCTTTTCGCGGCGGGTCGATCATGCCGACAAGCCCAAGGAGGGTGAGCTCCGTTTCAAGTGTTTCAGATGTCAGCTCCGCGGGAACGGCGTCCAGCTCCCGGCAGGCGACGGCGAGCACGCGCAGCGCCTGTTCGCTCATATCATCCACGATCTGTTCCGCTTTTACAAGGTCGCCGTCCTTACAGCGCTTTGCAATCACGTCAAACGCGCCCTTGACGATCACGATCAGCTTCCCGTCCATCCGGTGGATGGTGCTCATCATCTTGCGATCGGAGTCAAACGGCAAAGACGCCTCGCGCGGGAACATGCCGCTAAGCGCCTGCTTTGTAAGGCCGTTCCGGTGCGCCGCGTAAACGATTGCCGTCTCGGTCGGGTCGCCGATATGCTGTACGCTCTCCCCTTCTACCACCACGGTACCGTCGCTGCATAGCGTGCCGTAAGTCAGAAGCTTTTTGACGGCTTCGCTGTTCGTATCGGAGATACCCTCGCCTTCTTCCATGCCGTCCACATACGCCTGTGTGAGCGTCATGCGGTTTTGGGTGAGCGTGCCCGTCTTATCGGAACAAATGACAGACGCCGAGCCAAGCGTCTCCACCGCCGGAAGCCGCCGGATAATCGCGTTGCGCTTGACCATGCGCTGTACGCCGATGGAGAGTACGATCGTGACGATGGCGGGCAGCCCTTCGGGGATGGCGGAAACCGCAAGCGCCACGGAGGTCATGAAAATTTCAATCAGGTGGAAGCCGTCAAGAAGGCCGATGACGAATATCACGGCGCAGGCCGCAAGCGCCGCAATCCCCAGCGTCTTTCCAAGCGCGGAAAGCTTCTGCTGGAGCGGCGTATCGCCCTGCGTTTCCTCATTGAGGAGGTTCGCGATCTTGCCCATCTCAGTTTCCATGCCAGTGCCGGTCACAACGGCGCGCGCCGTGCCGTAGGTGATGGAGCAGCCGGAATAGACCATGTTGATGCGGTCTCCGAGAGGCGCGTCCTCCGCCACCTCCGCCGCAACATGCTTTTCGGAAGGTACCGATTCGCCCGTGAGCGCCGCTTCTTCGGATTTTAAATTGGAGGACTGCACCAGCCTTGCGTCGGCGGGTACAAAATCTCCGGCTTCAAGCAGGATCACATCGCCGGGCACCAGCTGCGACGCATCCATCACCGCTTCCCTTCCGTCCCGCAGTACGCGTGCATGGGGTGCGGAAAGCGACTTTAATGCGTCAAGCGCCTTTTCCGCCTTGCTCTCCTGCAAGACGCCAAGCACCGCGTTGAGCACCACGATCATTAAGATCAGCAGCGGCTCAAACAGCTCCCCCGTGTTGCGCTCCACGATTGCCACTACAAAGGATACAACAGCAGCGCCCAATAAAATCCAGATCATAACATCATGGAACTGGGAAAAAAAGCGCTGCAGCCATGTCTTTTTCTTCTTCTCCTGCAGCCGGTTTTCGCCATACCGCAGCAGCCGTTCCTTGACCTGCTCGCCAGTCAGCCCGTTTGCCGGGTCTGCCTGCAGCTGCCCCAGTACGCGCTCCAATGGTTCACTGTAAAACTTCATTCAAAAACCCCTTTCCAACCTATGGTTCCGCAAAACCTTCCGGTTCATCACAGCGCGCAAAAATCGCCGCCGGATAACCCATTACCAAAAATGATACCATGCGCCGGGTTCTCAGCTCAACTTTGTCCGCATGCCCGGTTATGTTCATTCAGACAGAATTATGGCAAAATTGTGGCAGAATCGAATTCTCCATGTGCCACGGCTGCCGGTCCATAGGCTGGCATGCGCAACGCAACCGCATGGTGGATGGAAAAAACTCCTGTTTTGATGCTTCCTTTTGCAATATAAAACCGGTCTTCCCTGCTTTCGGCGCATTTTATAAACTTTTTGTGACGAAAGACGGATTTCTGCAAAAGCAACCTGTCTCCGCCCTGTTTTCGGGCAAAAAAGCGGCCGAAGCCGCTTTTTTGAGGTAGTGTCCCAAGCCCGCCCGTGCAACTGCCGCAGGCAACCCGCACCTTACATTTCGACAGTATTTCCCGGGATATATCGTAAGGATTACCGGTTTCTTGTAGAGAAGAACGTAATCTTTGGAGAACCTGCGCAAAAATCCGCCAAATAATATCCGTAATCCGCATCCGGGTCAAAAAACCGGACGCCCGTGGGAGAGCCGGGATTGTATGCGATGCCATGCTCCTCGCGCCCGTGCCGGTGGCCAAGCGCAAGATACTGGATTCTTTCCGCGCAGCGGTCCACATCCGCCTGCACGATGCCGCCCTGCGGCACGTGCCCTTCCTCGTAGACGCCCGTATGCAGCAAACATACCGTTGCGCCGTCGAACGGCGGCAGCGCGTCTGCCGCGGCATGCAACCTTGCACGCGTTTCATCCCCCAAAAACCCCAGTCCAACAATTCTTGCGCCGCCAGCCTGTACCACGCAGTCCGTAAGCACAGGCGCGCCCAACGCATCCCACTGTGGCCGCAGCAGGCGGATTAGCCCCTGCCTGTCCAACTCCCGCAGCGCTTCCGCCGTACCATCTGCCGCGTCATGGTTGCCATCCGTCGCAAGCACGGGGATGTTGTGCGCACGAAGTACACTTAGCGCTTCCGCCGCGCGGCGTACCGCCTCCGGGTAAGGCGCAGTCTTATCAAACAGATCGCCCGCAATGAGCATCGCATCCGCCTGATGGGAGATTACCGCCTCAATGAGCAGCGTAAGCGCGCGTATGCCTTCCCCGATCCCCTCAAATCCGATGTGCAGATCCGCACAATGCAACAACCGCATGGCCTGCCCCCGTTTCCTGTGCGCTTTCGCTATTGAGTATACCGCACAATCCGGAAACCGGCATTAAGAATATCAGGGCGCCCAATTGATTTTGGGCGTGGCCGTGGGCGTGGGCTTCGGCGTAGCCGCGGGCTTGGGCGTGGCCCTCTTCCCGGAAGCGTTTGCGGCGGCGCTTGCGGCCTTGCCCGGGTCCGCGTTGACTGCGCCGCTGTTGACAACCTCCATGAGCGCCTTCGCAAAATACGGAACAGCGTTCATGGCCTCTTCAAATGAGTTCTTATTGTCGCCCACCTCCAGCAGCAGGCACTGGTTGGAGACGTGCTGGTTATAGCGGCCAACCTTGACGCGGACGTTGCGCGGCAGGTTTTCATCAATTTCTGCAAGCTTGTTGGTTACCGCAAGGGCGAGCGAATAGTTGCTTTCAAAATCCGGCATTTCTTTAAATCCGGTGCCCGTTGCGCCCTCACCGGTACCCACGACAAACATCAGCCTTGCCACGCGCTTGCCGTCGATCTCGGCGACTAAGCCCGCGCCCGCATCGCGGTGCACGTCGATGAACATCGTAAGCGAAGGGTACATGGCCTTATATTTTTTCATGGTCACTTCCGAGCGCGAATAGGCCGTATTCAGGAGGGGCGGTTCATGATTCGTTTTATCGTGTATGACGTTGCAGCCATACTCCTCCCGCAGGATTTTTGCAAGCGTTTCTCCCAGTGCGACGATGTTCATGCTCTCGTCGGACGTACGCCAGTCGTTCTCCTCCTCCTCCTTATAGGCCTCCGTGGTATGCGTGTGATAAATCAGGATTCGCGGCTCAGGGCCGCCCAGCTCTACGGAAGGCTGCGCCTTGGGGGAGAGCACCTCGATGCGCATCTGTTCCCCTACATCGGGCATGATGTCCACACGGGAGATGGACATGACAGGCTCCGGCAGTACCGGTTTTTCCGGCTCCGCGGCATACGCCATGGGCACCGCCATCATCATCATCCTGCGACCGGCCGAGCCGGAGCTTAACAGCGCAAGGCCGAGCATGCTCAACACCACCGCTGCCGCGGCAAACAGGCGCAAACGTACGGCGGAAAAAGAGGTTTCCCCCTTAAGCCGCCGTTTTGGTGTTTTGCGCTTGTTTTTGACGCCTCGTTTTGTCCACATCCTGTCCATGTAAAAGCGTATGCGCTA
>JAEYLA010000203.1 GCA_023461495.1 Bacillota bacterium
TCCGTTGTCGCCGCAGAGTCGTTTCCTCCCGCGCCGTTGATGAGAATATCGCACTTTCCAAAGCGTTCAAGCACTGCGCTGTACACCGCTTCCACGCTGCTTCTGTCGGTAACATCGGCGGAAAATCCCGCTGCTTCTCCGCCTTCCGCCATGATCTCCAACGCGACGCTCTCAGCCTTGTTGAGATTGCGGCCGATCACTGCCACCTTGGCCCCACACTTACCGAGCGCTCTACAAAATTCCCGGCACAGCACGCCTGAACCGCCGGTCACCACGGCCACCTTGCCGCGAAAATCCACATGGAATGGTAGTTCCATCTGCGTTTTGCTCCTTTATGTACAGGTCAGTCGGTAAGTGCCACAATCTTGAGATAACGTTCGGGATATTCCGAAAGCTCACGCACAGCGTCGGGCACTTCGTCGATATGGATGATCTTGCTAAGCACTGCGCGCACATCCACCCTGCCGCTCTCAATCAGATCAAGCGCTTCGGGGAATTCATTTTTGCTGTTTCTGCCGCCCAGCACATCGAGTTCTTTGGCTGTGATCAGGTTCGTCGGCAGGGAGGTCTCGCCCTTGGGCCATCCTGTAAGCACAACCTTCCCGGCAAAGGAAGCCATATCCAAACTCGCGCGGATGGCGGCGTTGGCGCCGGACGCCTCCATCACCACTTCCGCCATGCGTCCGTCGGTGATTCTTTTGATCTCTGCAACCGCGTCCTGCTCCGGAATGCAGATGGTATGTTTTACGCCAAGCGACCTTGCATGCGCCAAGCGCTCTTCCACCGGATCAATCAGGATCGGTTCCGCACCGTAAGCGATCGCGCCAAGCGCTGCCAATAGCCCAATGGCTCCCGCGCCGCTGATTGCCATATGTTGTCCTGCGGCCAATTTTGTACGGTGAATGCCGTGCATGGAAATCGTCAAAGGTTCTGAAAGGGGCGCAAGTTCCCAAGGAATGTTATTAGAAAGCGGCACCAGCATGTGCGCGGGATGCAGCAGATATTCCGTCATGCCGCCGTCCGTATGCACGCCAAGGCACTTGAGCGTCTCGCAGCAGTTGGTTCTGCCCAGAGAGCAGGGATAACAATGCCCGCACCAAAGGTAAGGATCAATCACAACCCGGTCTCCCTTTTTTAGCCCGGCCGCGTTTTCGCCGATCTCCTCCACAATGCCCGCGAGCTCATGGCCGATAATACGCGGATAGCTGACCATCGGGTTTACGCCGCGGAACGCACCGATGTCCGAACCACAGATGCCCATGGCCTTTATTCTGACAACTGCATAGCCTTCTTTGTAAGCCGGTTTACTAATTTCTTTGATGCTGATATCGTTGGGATTTTTTAGGAAAACCGATTTCATATTTTGTTATCCCCTTTTGCGCCTTTGCTTGATCAGGATACTTTTCCGATTGCCGTTTGAACTGTGTACGAGTTTTTATACCTCGAAGTGTTACTTAAATCCTAGCTGATTTGAATGCGCATTGTCAATACGTATGACGACTGTCGTTATGTTCTATTATGCGAAAACAGTGTTCCTATTTTGTTATTCTGAAGTCCACACTTGTTATTATTTCTACAATCGCGCCGCACCTGCGCATACAACACGGGTGCGGCGCGATGTTTTCTATTTTAGTAAAAATATAACAGATCGGATATGCATCCCTATACCGCTATTGCTGTGTATTGCGGTACGCGGAGTCATACTCCCACGGCATGCCGCCGCACAGGCATCCGCCGTCTACAACATAATTGCATCCGGACATATAGCTGGATGCATCGGAAGCGAGCAGCACCACAATCCCCAAAAGCTCTTCCGGGTAACCGGGCCTGCGCATCGCAATCCTGTCCCTGAGATAATCGCCGCGCGTCGGATGATCCCAGGTTACCTGGGTGAGCGGTGTGAGGATATGCCCGGGGGAAACGGCATTGGCGCGGATACCCCACTCCGCCCATTCCACCGCCATGGAACGCGTCAGTGCCACAACGCCGCTCTTCGTCGCGCCATACACACTGCACCCGCCCAGCATTGCCGTGGCGTTGTGGGAACCGATGTTGATAATGCTCCCGCCATGCGCCTTCATCATTGCGGGAACCACGGCCTGTGTGACAAAGAATACACTTTTCAGGTTGATGTCCATAATCCTGTCATAGGTTTCTTCCTTCACATCCAGGAACCCTTCGCGCTTGTTGATGCCCGCGACATTGACCAGCACATCAATCCTTCCAAACTCCTTGACGATTGCGTCCACCGCCGCCTGTATGCTGCTGCTGTCGGCAACGTTCATCACATAGGAACGCGCCTTGCCGCCTTCGGCCGCAATTTCATCCGACAGCAGCGAAAGTCCCTTTTCACTGATATCGCAATTGCACATGACTGCGCCGGCGCCCGCCATCCCTTTTGACAACGCGGCGCCGATGCCGCCCGCGGCACCGGTGAGTACGACGATTTTATCCTCCAACGAAAATAGCTGTTTCAGATTGCTCTCAACCGACATGATTTTCACTCCTTCTGCGTTTCTCTACTTAAAAGTGTTTCCATTCCGCCGTACCGCACGTATGCTTTTCATACAATACAACATGCGAAAAATACGGCATCACCTGTTCGGGGGATACCAAACACAGCTCAGCTGTATAAGCCTCCCGTGTTTTCCTATATTGCGTTTTTTGTTTGCTTTAAACCGCTATCGTATGCACGCTTATTGAGTTTTACAAAATCGAGTTGTATAGTTCGCTTAGACCGTAACCATATCGTATGCACAACATTCAT
>JAEYLA010000204.1 GCA_023461495.1 Bacillota bacterium
GGTTGGGGTAGCTGATGGGCAGATCCCGCCGCGCGCCCTTCTGGAGGAACGCCTTTACGCGCTGGCCGTATAAAAACGGATCGTTGCCTCGGATAATGCCCCATTCCATCATCAGCGCGGCGGAGCCTGTGACAAAGGGCGCGGCCATGCTGGTGCCGGTAAACACGTCGTACCCGCCGCCCGCCCGCGCGGTGGTGATTGCGACCGCGGGGGCCACAATATCCGGCTTGACATATACGTTAAAGCGCGTATATCCGCGGCCCGAAAAATCGGCGCTGTTGCCGATGAGCGAGTTGTATCCGCCCACGGAAATTACATTTTGCACGGTGGAAGGAATGGTCAGCGTCACGGAAGCGTCTGGCTGCAAAAATGAGGTTTCGCTCGAAACCGCGTCCGCGGTCGGGAGCCATATATCGAACATGCCGTCCGTTACCTCAAGTCCCCGCACGATCAGCGTCCATACGCCCTGGGGAATCGGTCTCCCTCCCTGCCCGCGGAACCGGAAGTAAACCTCCTGCGCCAGCTGGTAATGGGTAGGCTGGCCAAAATAGATATCCACGCGCACGTTATCGAGCACCACGTTAACGGCGCTCTGGATGGGAAGAATTTCTCCCGTCGTACGGCCGCTGGGGGAAATCAGTTCGTAAGAAAGCGTATCCACAAAGTTCTTCCACAGCGGCATATAAATATCAGTAATCTGGCCGGAGGTGGCAAACTCCACCGTCACCTGCGCGCCCTCAAGCACCTTTGCGGAGAAGTGGTGCCCGGCTGCGCCCTCGTTGCCTGTCGCCACGCTGATCACGGAGCGGCCGCGCTCCGCCATATCGTCGATGTAGGTTTCAAAGAGCGTATTGCCGTCGTGCGCGCCGAAATTGGTACCGTAACTTAAATTGATGGAAAGCGGCATATTGAGCTGCGCCGCTTTGTCATAGAGGTATTTGATGCCGCGCATAATCTGCGTGGAACGCGCGGTGGAGGCATTGTCGATATCCCCGAGCTTTACAATAGCAAGCGTTGCTTCCGGTGCCGCGCCCATCTGCACGCCGTCGCTCGCGCGGCCGTTTCCGCCTGCAATGCCCGCAACTGCCGTCCCGTGGCCGATATTGTCGCGGCTGGGCACGATGCTGTAGGGATCGATCGCCTGCAATGCGGCGTTAATTTGCGCGGCCGTGTACTCGGTGCCGTACAGGAATCCTTCGGGCGGGCTGCCGGGAATGGATTGATCCCATAAAGACGCGATGCGCGTTGTCCCATCCGCATTGCGAAAATCCGGATGCGTATAATCGATGCCCGAGTCGATAATGCCGATGAGCACGCCGTTTCCCCGGAGGCCAAAGCCCCAGTCGCTCTGCACATAGGTGATGCAGGCATGGCTGAGGCTGCGGCTCAATACGAATGTGAGCGTCGTGGGCAGTTCAATGTACTCCACTTCCGGGTAGGCATACAGCGGCAGGAGGTTTGAGAGCGGCAGGGTGACGATCGCATAGTTGTCGGTGAGCAGCTCCGCCGCGCCGCCAAGTTCCGCGGCGACACGGAGGAGATCGCCTGAATATTTGACGATCACCTCTATCGGCTCGTTCGCCTGCCCTTGCTCAAGGATGGCGACAACATTGGCAGGGATGCCGGGAAAACTACCTTGCAACATAGCTGCCCCCTAGTAGATGCTGTCTACAACGGAAAGGTTGATCTGCGCGAGCTGCCAGGCGTCATTATCCCATATATAGGCGATCAAAAGATCATCCCGGATGCCAAGCGGATACGCCCAGAAGGAATTGCCCGATGCCGTCCACAAATAGATATAATGATGCATCTGCTGCGGGATGTAGGCAACCCCAACGCCGCAAACGGCAGCGCAATATTCCGGCGTTTGAACGGGGGGCGGGGAAGACGGCGGCAGGATCGCCGGCCTGGTGAGCGGGTGTCGATACATTGCGTTCCCTCTTTCCTCCCTGTAAAATTGCGTGCCGGGGTGCGCCATTATGTATATTCTATGACGCTTCCATAAGAAAAGAAGCGCAAAGAATGCACGGCGCACCCCGTGCGCCCGTTCATAGTATCCTATGCGCCTGGGTTTTACGCAAATACCGCCCAATGCCGCGCTCCGGTAAATTATGGGGGCTTTTGTACATATGTCTGCGCCCTCGCCGCATAGGATAACGGGAGGTGAATATGTATGGAGATGATGAATGAAACCTTGGAGATTGCGGTGACGACAGGGCTGCTGCAGGTGCAGGTGTTTGCTGTGGACGCAGGCGACCCCGTGCCGAACGCGCAGGTGCGCATCACCGAACGGGGATCGACGGATACGCTCATCGAACTCACGACAGACGGCTCCGGGCAGGCGCCCATGGTGGAACTCAATACCCCGCCTTTTTCGTATTCTCAGGCGCCCGAAAATCCCCGCCCTTACGGCGAGTATGACGTCTATGTCAGTGCGGCGGGCTTCCAGCCGGTGTTTGTGGAAGGGGTGCAGATTCTTCCGGATGCGCTTGCGCTACAGAACGTGACGCTGCGCCCGAGCATTGTCTACCGGCGGCCGGTAGAGGACATTTATATCGAGCAGCACACGCTCTACGGCATATTTCCGCCCAAGATTCCGGAGGAAGAGGTGAAGCCGCTTCCGGAAGGGCAGGGGCTGGTTGTACTGCCAAACGTCGTTGTTCCGGAATTCATCATTGTGCATTTGGGCGCGCCGTCGGACGCCTCCGCGCAGAACGTCTGGATCCCCTTTAAGGATTACATCAAAAACGTCGCAAGCTGTGAAATCTACTCCACCTGGCCGGAGCAGACCATCCGCGCAAATGTGCTGGTCATCCTGTCGTTTACGCTCAACCGCGTCTATACGGAATGGTACCGGGGGCGCGGCTATGATTTCACCATCACCAACTCCACCGCGTACGATCAGGCGTTTTCCTACGGGCGTAATATTTTTGACAGCATCTCCGCCATCGTTGACGAGCTGTTCACCACCTTCGTCACCCGCCCGGGCATCCGGCAGCCGCTCTTTACCCAGTATTGTGACGGCTCCAGGGTACAATGCCCGCGTTGGCTGTCCCAATGGGGCTCCAAGACGCTGGGCGATCAGGGGTATGACGCGCTTTCCATCCTCCGGTACTATTATGGCTCCAATGTCTTTCTGATGCAGGCCGAGCGCGTTTCGGGCGTGCCGCAGTCCTACCCCGGCCAGGCGCTCACGCTTGGCTCCACCGGCCCTGGCGTGCGGACCATTCAGGAGCAGCTCAACGAAATTGCGAACAATTACCCCGCCATTCCCAAGATGCGCGTGGACGGCGCGTTTGGGGAGCAGACGAGAAGGGCTGTGGAAACCTTCCAGTCCATATTCAAGCTGCCGGTGACGGGCGTTGTGGACTTTGCGACATGGTATGCGATTTCCAACATCTATGTGGCGGTAGAGCGCTTGGCGGAGCTGGTATAAAT
>JAEYLA010000205.1 GCA_023461495.1 Bacillota bacterium
TAGCCCGTGGAGCTTTCCACGGGCTTTCTGTTGTAACCTTATGTTGCGTTTACATGGTATCTCCCCATGGGCACGACAAAGGGCAGGCCGGATACCGGGTCTTTTGTAACCATACAGTCAAGCCCAAACACCTGCTTCATGAGCGCTTCGTTGAGAATGCCGGAGGGCGGCCCCTGCGCCACCAGCGCCCCATCCTGTACCGCAAAGAGATAATCCGCATACCGTACGGCGAGGTTGATATCGTGCAGCACCATGACAATGGTGGTGCCTTTTTTGCGGTTCAAATCTGTCAACAAATCGAGTATTTCAATCTGATAGGTGATGTCAAGGAAGGTGGTCGGCTCGTCCAGCAGCAGGATATCCGTATCCTGCGCAAGGGCCATGGCGATCCATACCCGCTGGCGCTGGCCGCCGGAAAGTTCATCCACGCTGCAGTTTGCAAGCGCCGTAATTCCCATTAGTTCGAGCGCTTCTTCCACGGCTTTATAGTCCTGTTTGCCCATGCCCTTCAAAAAATTCTGGTATGGAAACCGGCCCCTTGAAACAAGATCCGCCACCGTAATGCCCTCCGGCACCACGGGCGATTGGGGAAGCAGGCCAAGGATACGCGCAAGCTGCTTGGGCGGGATGGCACCAAGCCTTTTGCCGTCAATCGAGACCTCGCCCGAAACGGGCTGGATCAGCCGGGCGAGCGTTTTTAACAGCGTGGATTTGCCGCAGGCGTTCGCGCCGATGATGACGCTGATCCGGTTGCGCGGAATGACCATGTCAACCCCGTTGAGAATGATTTTTTTATCATACCCTGCAACAATGTTGCTTGCAGAGAGTACAGGCGTGTGTTTCATGCGGCTCCTCCGGCTTTGTTCATACGGATCAACAGATAAAGAAGATACGGCGCGCCTAAGATGCCCGTGATGATGCCCACGGGGAAACGGATATCAAAGGCGTACTGGCCGATAAGATCGGCAACAAGCACCATGACGGCCCCTGTCAGGCCCGCGGGGAGCACGTTGGAAGACCCTGTGCCCGCCAGCTTGCCCGCAATCGGCCCCGCTAAGAAGGCGACAAAGGCAATGGGGCCTGTGACCGAGGTTGCATAGGCAATTAAGAAGACGGCGCAAAGCACCAGCAGCAGCCGGATGCGGTCCGTCCTTACACCCAGCGTAATGGCGGACTGTTCTCCAAGCTCTAGTACCTTTAGCTGCCTGCCAAAGAAAATGAGCAGGCAGCCAAACAGCAGGACGGCGGCAAAGAGCCCGGGAATATCCTTTAGCTGCATGCCGTTTAAACTTCCGCTGAGCCAGCGAAGCGCGGCGGGCACGTCATACTGGTTTGCCCGCAGCAGTAGGAAGGAGATCACCGCATTGAGCATGGCCTGTATGCCGATGCCGATCAGGATAAGCCTGCCGCCCGAAAAGCTGCCGCCCCGGGAAAGCGCATAGATCAAAAACGCTATGGCAAGCCCCGTGACGACTGCCGACAGGGAGACAAGCGGGCCGCTGATGTTGAGCACCAAAATGCAAAACACAGCCGCAACACTGGAGCCGGAGGAAATGCCGATGATGTCCGGGCTTGCAAGCGGGTTTCTTAGCATGGTCTGGAACGTGTTCCCCGCCATACCGAATGCCATGCCCGCGAGTAATCCAGCAAGCATCCTTGGCAGACGCAGCGTGCCTACGGCAAAGGCAGCGCCTTTGACCTGCTCGCCTGAAAGCACCCGGAAAACGGCCTCAGGCGGATATACCGTGTTTCCAAGGCAAAGCATGGCAAGGCAAAGGCATGCGGCAAGCGCCGCCAAAATAAGGCTTATTGCAAGAAAGCGGGCCCGCCTTTTTAAAAAGCCCTGCCTTACGGCGCTGGAACTGCTTGTTTTCATAAAGACCGCACCTTCGCTCTCATGGCAATCAGGATCAGGATGGGCGCGCCAAAGAATGCCGTCACAATTCCTGCCTCAAGCTCGCTTGGCGAACCGATAAGCCGCCCGATAATGTCGGAGATCGTCAAAAGCATGGCGCCGCCCGCCGCGGACATCGGCACGATACGCTTCATGTCGGGCCCGGAAATGAGCCGCATACTATGGGGAATCATCAGCCCAACAAACGCGATGGGGCCCGCCAGCGCCGTTGTCGCGCCGCAAAGCAGCACCCCCGCCAATGCGCCCACACTCCGTACAACGCCCACCCGCACGCCAAGGCCCGTTGCCACATCATCCCCCAGCGCAAGCGCGTTCAAGGCCGGGGCGATGAAAAAGCCGATAAGAAGGCCCGCCAAAAGGAACGGAGCGACCGTCAGGATGCCCTGCCAGGTAGCGCCGCTAACGCTGCCCACCTGCCAGAAGCGATAGGCGTTGAGCGCATCTGTCCTCGGCAGGATCACGGCGCTCACAAGGGAAGAAAGCGCCGCACTTGTCGCCGCGCCCGCCAGCGCAAGCTTAATCGGTGTAGCGCCGCCGTACCCCATGGAGCCGATTCTGTAGACGAACACCGCAGTGATTGCAGCACCCAAAAGCGCAAACCAGATGTATTCGGCTGCGGTGCTGATGCGGAACAGGACGATACCGCCCACCACAAACAAGGACGCGCCGGTATTGACGCCCAGGATGCTTGGATCCGCGACAGGGTTGCGGGTAATCGCCTGCATCAGAGCGCCGGAGACCCCAAGAGAGGCTCCGGCGATGAGGCTGAATATCGTCCTTGGGATGCGTTCATGCACGACAAGCGCGTCAAAAGAAGAACCATCCGCATGGAACAGGGCGCGCAGGACTTCTTCCACCCCCACGGTACGTGAACCGAGCGCCAATGAAGCAAGGATGCAAAGAAGTATCCCGATTCCAGCGGCGCAGAGCAGCGGGAGGGTTTTAGGCGACTTCATCCAACCTGATCGGCGGCCTTGCCGATCAGCGCCAGGTAATCATCGATCGTGGCGGGGATGGAGAGCGCGCTGGGCGTGCTGGATGCGGCAAGCGGCGTGCCGTCTTCAAGGAGTACAACAGAACCCCTTTTGATGGCGGGCATCGTACTCATCAGGCTGTCTGCCTGGAGGGCTTTGAGCAGTGCATCGTCGCCGTAGCCGATGACGATATCCACGTCCTTGAGCAGGTCCACATTTTCCGCACTCAGTTCAACGGCAAAACTTTCGGAGGTTTCCGCCATCTTCAGAATGCTTTCGGGCACTGTCAAGCCAAGATCCTCCAAGAACGCGGCGCGGGGGTCTGTGGGAAGATACACATAGAACTTGCCCAGGTCGGCGGGCATGAAGTAGAAGAACGCGACGCTCTTCCCGGCGATCTGCGGATAGGCGGAAAGTTTCTCCGCAATCAACTGCTCAAGTTCGGCGACAAGCTGTTCGCCTTCTTTTTGCATGCCCATTCCGGTGGCGTCCATGGTGATCTGGTCGCGCC
>JAEYLA010000206.1 GCA_023461495.1 Bacillota bacterium
GATTAAGATATAGAACAAACAAATCGTTGCCCAACCCATCTGTGCAGCGAATTCTCCAAGAATAACCGGGCGCCGGAGTATGCTTTGGGCCGCTGTACGGAACAAGCCCGGCATTCTGAACGGTCAGGACAGCCGCAACGGCATCTTCTCCGGCAAATTGCTTCCCCGGCGGTGGGGCGTCCCTGTTTAGCTCCACCATTCCATCAGCAGGCACAAGCGCTACAAAATTCACGAGTACAGCGTGTTCGATTTCTTTCTTCTTATGTTGATGGGAGAGCACCATAAGCAGGACGAACAGCATGGCTGCCAAACTTAGAAGCAGCAAATTTGTCTTCTTTGCCATGATCGCCTCCCTTTGAAGGGCATCTGTCTGCGCCGGGGAAAAAGAAAGCGTCGGAAGAAATTCCGGCGCTTGGAGCCTCCTATGAGGCGGTTGCTATCCTATTGTTCTGAGGCGGGCGGGATGCATCCATCCGGAAACTCAGGTGAGCAAACGGTCTCATCAAACACAATATCATCCTTCTTTTTCATGACAGATGCCTCCTTGTTTTGTTTTTCTGTTGTCCTATTGATACCGCTGTTGTGGGTGTTTGAAACAACATATGCCTAGAGTATGCGCGCCATACCCACAGCCCGGATGCCCGGCACTGCACACGAGCCTTCCCCAAACACGGCATCCATGCCGGTGCGGTACCCTTCGAGCCGATTCTCCGGCACCCACGCCTGTATGGTTCCCGCAAACCCGCCGCCATGCACCCTTGTTGCGCCGCGGCCGCCGAGCAGCCGTTCACTCAGGCACAGCGCCGCCGCCACTGGCTGATGCTGCGCGTCTGCGGCGAGATAGACATTTTGCAGATACATAAAGGAGGATTGCCCGCTTTCCCGCACCAGCGTTAAAAAGCGTTCCACCTCTCCGTTTTTGAGCGCGTCCGCCTGCGCCTGCACGCGCGCGTGATCCCGGAAAAAATGCGCTGCGCGCAAAAATGCACGGTCCCCGCAGTCCTTCCGAATGCGGGCAGCGTTTTCATAGAGCGCTTCCTCCGTGACATCGCGCAGCACCTCGCCGCCCAAGCATCGCGCCACGGCGCGCATCTCCACCGTCACCGCGCCGTATTCCCCTGTCAGCCCCTCGTGGTTGCCGTGGGTGTCCGTAATGCACAGCGCGTAGCCCGTTGTCGCAACAGGGATCGGCTCTACCACCGGGGACAGCGGGTCTAAAAAGTCCATTTTCACGAAGCCGCCCACCGCGCACGCCATCTGGTCCATCAGGCCGCAGGGTTTGCCGAAATACTCGTTTTCCGCATAGCGGCTGATGATGGCGGCCTCGACCGGAGACAGCCTGCCTTCGTTATACAAATGGCTCTGGATGCAGCAGAGCAGCACCTCAAACGCCGCGCTTGAGGAAAGCCCGGAGCCGCGCAGCACATCGGACATCATGTATGCCCGGAAGCCGCCCACGCGGTACCCTTTTTGCCGCATGCCGGCTGCAACGCCCCGGATGAGCGCCGCAGAGGTCTCGAGCTCTTCCTGCTTTACGGCAAGGTCAGAAATGTTGAGCTGAATGCCGCCAAACCCTTCGGAATACAGTTCCACCGTGCCGTCCTCCGTTGGCGACGCCGCGCACAGCATATCAAGTTCCACCGCGGCGGCCAGCACCGCGCCGTGGTTATGATCCGTATGGTTGCCGCCCACCTCCGTACGGCCGGGCGCGGAAAACAGGAAAATTTCCTGTTCCCCAAACTGCCGGGAAAACCCCGCCGCCACCGCTGCGCAGCGCGTGCGCGCCGCAGGAAGGTTGGAATAGACGCGGGAAAGCGCCGTGTCAAACGCACCGTTTTTCAATTGTTCCGAAAGATTGGATGCAAGCATTGATATACACTCCTCAAGGTATGGATTGGATCGCAACTCTACAATTGTTTCAGCATGCCATGAATCGATCATTCAAAAATGCCAATGGTTGTATTGTACATGAATTCTGCCGCTGCGCATAGGGGGCAGCAAAAGGGCCGCACATTCTGTGCGGCCCAAGCCTATGCTGCAATTGCGCGTTACTCCGCCGGCAGGTCGATGCCGATGAGCGCGCCGCCGCTGCCCGTCTGTACGGAGGGCAGCTTGCCGTCCCACTTGTTGACCGTTTCATAGTTGATCAGGTTTTCATTGAGGGATTCCGAAAGCTTACGGTTGGCTTCCGCCTGTGCCTCCGCCTCAACGGCAATCTGCTTTGCCTTCGCTTCCGCTTCAATCACGGCGGCTTCCGCGGCGGCCTGAGCAGCAATGACCTTCTGCTTTGCGGTAGCTTCCGCAATCACGACCGCCTGCTCCTGCTCGGTGCGGGTCTTGATGAGGTTCTGCTCGGCGACCTGCTTCTGCTCGATAGCGGCGATGTATTCATCCGAGAAGTCCCAATCGATGATGTTGAAATCCTCCACCACGATGCCGGAATCGGCAAGCTTCTGCTTCATGTTGTTGTCAAGCTCCACGGAAACCGTGCTGCGGTCCGCAACAAGCGTGCTTGCCGTATACTCCGCAACAACTGCCTTCAACACCTCGTGTATGGCGGGGACGACCAGCACGCTTTCATAGGCGTTGCCGACATTGCGGTAAATCGTCTGGCTCATGCCCTTATCAATGCGGTAATTGACCGCAAGCTTCGCGGAAACCGTCTGCAAGTCCTTGGAGAAGGCCTGCGTCTCAACCTCCAGCTTGACAATGCGGTTGTTGATAAGAATCA
>JAEYLA010000207.1 GCA_023461495.1 Bacillota bacterium
GCCCCCCTTGTCGCGCAGTATAAGACTGTGTACAACGGCTGGTTCATCTGGCCCCTGCTTGCGGGCGGCACCACCTTCCTTTCCAGCTGGATTATGCAAAAGAACCAGCCCAAACCCGCAACGGCGGACAACGGCCAGCCGAGCGCTGCTTCCCAGGCGCAGAGCACCAATAAAATGATGCTCTACCTTATGCCGGCGATGTCGGTATTCTTCTGCCTGACCAGCAACACGGCGTTTGCCATCTACTGGACGATCAGCAACGTGGTGTCCACATTCACCAACATGCTTGTGAACCGGAAGTTCGCAAAGGAATTTGCAGAATCAAAATCGGAGGAGGGAAATTCATGAGAAGCGGAGAATTTACCGGCCGCTCTATTGATGAAGCTGTTTTCCACGGCCTGCAGGAAATGGGCCTTTCCATCGATGAAGTTGTCATTGAAACACTGCAGACGGAAAGCAAGGGCCTCTTCGGCATCGGCGCAAAGCTTGCCCGTGTCCGGCTGACCGAGCGGGATCCGGAAGCGGAAGCGTCCGCCAAGAGTCCCCGCGCGTTCCAGGAGGAGCGCAGGGAAGAACGCCGCCCGGTGGAGCGCCGTGAGAACCGGCCGCAGGAAAGCCGTCCCAACCGCGAAGCGCCCCGGCGTGAGCCCCGGCCGGAAGGCCGCAGCGCCGATCAGCCCAGGCGGGAAGAACCCCGCAGGCAGCAGGAGCCGGTTGCGGAAGAATACGCCTACAGCACGGAGGTTGCAAAAAACCACCCCGCGGGGCAGTTTTTATCCGGCCTTCTCCAGCACATGGGCGTGGAAGCCGATGTGCGCGCAGCGGAAGTCGAAGGCGGCGTGCGCCTTGCCATCGACAGCCGCACCAAGGGCCTCTTAATCGGCCGCCGCGGCGAAACGCTCGACGCGATGCAGTACCTGACCTCTTTGGTCGTCAACCGTACCTGCAAGCAGGAAAAATACCTGCGCGTCACGCTGGATACGGAAGATTACCGCAGCAAGCGGGAGGATACGCTTGTGCGTCTTGCCCGCAGGCAGGCGGCAAGGGTGAAGTCCACGGGCCGCCCGATTTCGATGGAGCCCATGAATCCCTACGAACGCCGCGTGCTCCACGCATCCTTGCAGAATAACCCGTATGTGACCACCCACAGCGAAGGGGAAGAGCCCAACCGTCGCGTCGTGATTACGCCCAAGAGATAGAGAAACAGATAACAGAACCCCGTGCATTTCATATGCACGGGGCGTTTTTTAAAAAGGGATTCCCAAGGGATGTTACGTCCCTTGGATGGGGTTCAGGGGCAAGGCCCCTGAAAGATTCATCAGCCCTGTTCCGCCGCCACTTCCAGCGCCTGTCTCTTTTCCCGGCGGATCATGCCCACGCTAAAGAGGATCAGCCCCGCCCAGATGAACGCGAAGCTGACGGCCTGCGCTACGTGGAACGGCTCGCCCATCACGATCACGCCGAGGATCAGCATCAGCGTCGGGCAGATATATTGCAAAAAGCCCATCGTAATAAAGGGCAGGCCGTTGACGCCCTGGGTGTACATGATTAGCGGCGCCGCTGTCACAATGCCCGCAAGCAGCAGCAAAACGAACTGGAGCGGCGTTGCAACCGCAAAGGATGTGTGGCTTTGGGGTGCAAGCAGCAGGAACAGCAGCGCAAACGGCGACAGGATGACCGTTTCTGCCGCGATGCTCACGGTACCGTCCACATGCGCAAATTTCTTGAACATCCCATAGATGGCAAAGGTAACCGCAAGCGTAATGGCGATATACGGAAACGCACCGTACTGCAGCGTTGTCAGCAGCACGCCCACAGCCGCAAGCGCCAATGCGACCAGTTCCATTTTACCGCAGCGCTCCTTAAAGATAAGCGTACCGAACAGGAACACCACCAGCGGGTTCATATAGTAGCCCAGGCTGGAGTCGGTGACATGCCCCGCGCCCACCGCCCAGATGTAGACGCCCCAGTTGATCGTCACGAAAAGGGCCGCGGGGACGAGGAATTTCATCAGTTGCTTGTTGCGCATCACAGCCCAAAGTTCCTTGAGGCGTCCGGTCGCAAGGAGCAGCAGCGTTGCAGAGAGGGCTGACATCACGATGCGGCAGCATAGGATCACAATGGCGTTGATGCCGGAAAGCATATGCCAGTATAGCGGCAGCACGCCCCAGATAATGTAGCCTGCAAGCACCATCAGCAGGCCCTTCTTGTTGTTCATGGAAAAATATCCTTTCTTAAATTGACACCTGCGGCAGAATTGACGCAGGCGGCAAAAAGTATACGTTTGCGCTGGATGCTCTATTCTAACACAGCAGCCGCGTTTTGTGGTATACTCTTTTGCGGCAGAGGACATGCGTCTTCTATTTTTGCGTACACCCCATGCCGCCAATAGCGCATATACTAAACCAAAATGCAGGAAAGGATCCATCCATGCAGCATACGGCAGTCTTTACCGGAGGCGGTTCCGCCGGACATGTCACCCCAAACCTCGCCCTGATGCGCGTTTTAAAAGAAGAAGGGTATGTGATTCATTATATCGGCACCAAAGCCGGCATCGAGCGGCGGCTGGTGGAGGCGGAGGGCGTGCCTTACCACTGCATCAGCGCAGGGAAGCTCCGCAGGTATTTCAGCCTCGAAAACGTGGCGGATGCGTTTCGGGTCGTCCGCGGCATCGGCCAATCCCGCAGGATCATAAAAAAGCTTAAGCCGGATGTCGTGTTTTCAAAAGGCGGCTTCGTATCGGTTCCCGTGGTGGTCGGCGCAAGGAAGCTCACCAACATTGTGGTGCATGAATCGGATTATACGCCGGGGCTTTCTAACCGCATCGCCAACAAATATGCAACGACCGTGTGCGTCACGTTTGAAGATACGTTTTCCCATGTGGGCGCAAAAGGTGTGTTTACCGGTACGCCCATCCGAAAGGAACTTTATGAAGGCATGCCCGCGCGCGGGCGCGCGTTTACGGGGCTTGACGGCTCCAAGCCCGTGTTGCTGATGATGGGCGGAAGCCTTGGCGCGCAGTCGGTAAACGACGCCCTGCGCGAAGCGTTGCCGGAACTTTTAAAGATCTTCCATATCGTGCACCTGTGCGGAAAAGGGAAATTGTCCGAAGCGCACGCACAGCCGGGATACGTGCAGTATGAGTATATCTCGGAAGAACTGCCGGATTTAATTGCCATGGCGGACATCGTGCTCTCCCGCGCGGGTGCGAACGCCGTGTTTGAATTTTTAGCGCTCAAAAAGCCCGCGCTGCTGATCCCGCTGCCGCGGTCCGCAAGCCGGGGCGACCAGATTTTAAACGCGAACTATTTTGCAAAAAAAGGCTATGCCGCCGTTCTGGAGCAGGAAAACATGACGCCGCAGACGCTGTGTGATGCGCTTGTCAAACTGTACCAAAACCGCGCGGGCTATCTTGCCGCCATGAACAGCGCTCCCAATGCGGACGGTACAGAGGCGGTATTGAACGTCATCCGGCGCGCCGCGGAGGCAAAGCGATGAAGCGGCAGGAGCAGCCGTCGCTTGACCGGAAGGCGCTGGATCTGGACATCCAGGCGGCAGGCAGGGAAACGCCCGCGCCTGCGTTGAGCGCGCTTGTGGCCGCCGCAAAAAAAGAGGCGGCGCGCCGGTATATTGACGACGCCTTTTCAAGGGACAGGTTGTATGCGGCATTGGTCCACGAAGACCCCAAGGCGCGCAAAAACGCCGCGCGGCTCATCGGCGCACTGGAAAACCGAAAGGATGCGCCGCAGCTGATCGCAGCGCTGGAAAAGGAAACAACGCGCTTTGTGCGCCCTTCCATGCTGCTTGCGCTGGGCGCTCTGGGCGGGAAGGCGGCACGAGAGTACCTTGCAGCACTTCCGGAGCCTGTTGCAAATACCCCGGAAGAAGAAAAGCACGCGCGCGAAGAGGCGGAAGCGCTCCGCCGCGCCCGCGCAAGGCTGATGGAGGTTGCCTCCCATCCGTTCAAAGGGTTTTCAAACCCCCAGACAGCCATGCTGGTTGCACCCGCCGGGTTTTCTTCTCTACTGATCCAGGAATTAAAGTCACATTGCATTCCCGCCGACCCCGCGGGGGAGGAGATGGTGCGCGTGACGACGCAGGATATGGCGGCGCTGTTCTGCGCGCGCTGCTTTACGGAAGCGCTCTTCCCGCTCGGGGAGGGTATTACGCCGGATCCCGCGGCGGTGGCAAACGCTGTGCGTGAACCGCTGCTCAATTTACTCCGCGATGCGCTCGAAGGCCCGGAACCATACCCGTACCGGGTAGAGTGCCCTACACTTGAAAATAGGGGCGCGTTTATCGCGGCACTCGCTGCGGCGCTTGATACCGGGGCGCTTCTCAACAGCCCTTCGCAGTATGATCTGGAATTACGGCTGTTGCCCGGGCAGGATGGGACGTTGAGCGCGTATTGTAAGCTGTATACGCTCGACGATCCGCGCTTTTCCTACCGCAGGCGCGCCCTGCCCGCTTCCATGCATCCGGCCACTGCCGCCTGCGTGGCGCGCTATGCCGCGGGCTTTTTGAAAAAGAAGGAAGAGATACAGGTGCTCGACCCCTTCTGCGGCAGCGGTACGCTGCTGATTGAATGGGCAAGGCGCGCGCCCAAAAGCACGCTCACCGGCATCGACATCGCGTTTTCCGCGCTCGAAATCGCAAAGGAAAACATGCGCGCCGCGGGCGTTCGCGTGGGGTTGGTGCACAAGGACTGCACAGCGTTTGTGCCACGTGCGCCCTACGACCTCATCCTCAGCAACCTGCCGTTTGGAAACCGTGTCGGCACCCACCAGGACAACGAGCGCCTGTACGCAAAGCTGTGCGCCATGCTGCCCGAATGGCTCGCACCCGGCGGCGTTGCCGTGCTCTATACCATGGAATATACGCTGCTGCACCGCTGCCTGAGCGCGCAAAAAAAGCTCCGCCGCGTTGGGGAAACGCGCACCGCGGCAGGCGGACTGCTGCCCTGGGTGATCGTGGTGGAACGGGCCGAATAGAGCAAATGAAAAAGGGGCGTTA
>JAEYLA010000208.1 GCA_023461495.1 Bacillota bacterium
CCATAGCAGTTATCGACGGCAATGATCATATCCGGACACTGCTGCTTGATCGCCGCAAAAGCCCGCTCAAATGCATCCATCGCAACCGCCTCGCGCCAAGCGTATCCGCGCGAGCGCTGCGCATACACCATGCGGATGCTGTGATCTTCATGGAGAAGGGCGCTTATCCCCTCAAGATCAATGTCGTCGTCCACAAGCGCAATCTCCCGGTAGCGGATGCCGAACTCCTTCAGTGAGCCAGATCCCTCTTCCCCGCCGATTGCCTGCTCAAGCGTGTCATAAGGCTTGCCGGTGATGCATAGCAGCGTATCGCCCGGATGGAGAATGCCGGAAAGCATCAAATAGAGCGCATGGGTTCCGTTGACGATCTGCGGGCGCACCAACGCGTCTTCCGCATCAAACGCGTGGGCAAACAGCCGCTCCAAGGTATCGCGGCCAATATCGTCATACCCATATCCGGTGGTTGGCGCAAAATGGCGCTGTGCTACCCCTTCTTCCTGAAACGCGCGGAGTACCTTCCACTGGTTATGCGCCTCTATGGCGTCAATTTCCTGAAATACGTTGATCAGTTCACGCTCTGCCTGCCATACGGCTGATACGGCCTCATGGGAAGCGGGAAACGTCTTGAATTCTTCCGTCGCCATGTTCCATGTTCCTTTGTTATGACTTATTTGTCTTGCGCTTCTTCCGCAGAAGGGTCGAGCACCACCGGTATCGGCATGGTGATGGAGGAGATCGCATGCTTATAGAGCATCATCTGCTTTCCTTCCGTTTCAATCACGATGACAAAGCTGTCAAACGCGCGTACAAGGGCGCTTTTGAGCTGGAAGCCATTTGTCAAATGTATGGTGCAAGGCGTCTTTTTTTTGCGCAATTGGTTTAAAATACGGTCCTGCGGATTTTCTTTTACCGGATTCATGTTGTTTCCCCTTCATCCTTTGCATAAATAGCAGACATCTCATCGGTGAGTACATCCAAGCTTTCATACTGCGTGATATCCAGCCAATGGATGCGTTGATCTCGCTTAAACCAGGTGATTTGGCGCTTTGCAAACCGGCGCGTCTCACGTTTGATATCTTCCACCGCTTCAGGTAGTGTTATTTCCCCGCGCAAATGTCGTAGTAGCTGTTTGTACCCTAAGCCCTGCAGCGCAGGCAACGTATGCGCGTAGCCTGCCGTGTGCAGCTTTTCTGTTTCTCTAAGCAGGCCCAGGTGCATCATTTCATCCACGCGCCGTTCGATCCTTTCATAAAGAAGCGCACGGTCCATGGTAAGGCCAATCTGCGTGACGCGGTAAGGAATCTCCTGCTGCGTTTTGTTTTCAAAATCCGCGCCGAACGCGCTGATTGGCTGCCCGGAAACCTCCAGCACTTCAAGCGCACGGATAACGCGCTTACAATCGTTTGGATGCAGCCGGTTGGCCGACACCGGATCCGCCTGCTGCAGCCGCTGGTACAGACAGCCCGGATATGCCTCTTCTTCCTGCTTCAAACGCTCGCGTACCGCGGGGTCGCCGGGAACATTGGTAAACTGCAGCGGATAGGTCAGCGCATTCACATACAAGCCCGTCCCTCCTACGATCAGCGGCGTCTTCCCGCGGGCACAGATATCTGCGATTGCAAGCTCTGCGCGCCGTTTGTATTCCGCCACGCTAAAGTTCGCGTCGTCAACATCCACCAAATCCAGCAGATGATGCACAATCCCCTGCCGCTCTTCTATTGTAGGTTTCGCCGAGCCGATGTCAAGCGTTTTGTATACCTGAATGGAATCTGCGGAGATAATCTCCGCATTGAGCTTTTTTGCAAGCAAGACGGAGGCCGCCGTTTTGCCGGAGGCCGTGGGCCCTAAAAGAATGACAATGTGTGTCTTCTGCTCCACAAAACACCTCAAACAATGCGTTTAAACATTTTTTCAATCTCTTTATGGCTCAATTTTACCATGACGGGCCTTCCGTGCGGGCACGTAAGCGGCAGTCCTTCGTCGGTAAAGACACGCAGCAAATCCTCAATTTCTGTCTTTGTGAGCGGATCGCCCGCTTTTACCGCATGCTTGCAGGACGCCTGTATAATCGCTTCGCGCTTTAATTCCACGGTGGAGGCGCGCCCCTGTGCCTGCAGTAGTTCCAGCGCTTCACGCAGTACCTTCCCAATAGGCGCATCCGCAAGCAGCAGAGGCACCGCATGCACCCGGATGGCGGTTGCGCCAAACGGCTCCAGATCAAACCCCAGTTCCTCCAAAATGGAGGTATGGCGGAATAGGAGATCAAATTCCTGCGGGGTCAATTGAATCAGTTCCGCGCTCAAAAACGTCTGTGCGGCTTTATCATGCGCCCGCGCCATAAAACGCTCGTACAGTCTGCGCTCATGCGCAGCGTGCTGATCGATCAAATAGAGTGTATCCGCTTGCTGTACAATCCAAAACGAATCGAACGCCTGGCCGATCACGGCAATGGGCAGCGCGTGAAATTGTTGCTGCTCCAGTTTTTGTTGCTCTATTTGCTGCTCTGCCTGCACTTCGCGCTCCGCTTGTGGACGCAGGGGATCCACACGAAAATGCGGAATCTCATAAAGCGCTTCTTTTACAAGGAAGCCTTCTTTTGGTGCTGTAATATCCTCCAAAGTCGGAAATGAAACAGGCTCTACAGAAATGCGCTCTTCATTCGGCTTTTTTTCCTGCGTAGTTGCTAGCGGTATGTGAGGAGCCGCCGCAAGCTTTGAATCCTTGTTCATTATGTCGGCCGAATGGACGACATCTAGTGTCTTTCGTTTCTGTTCGGGTTTTAACAGCTTATCCCCGATCATGATGGCTTTTGCAACACCTTCAGAAGCCGTAAACCGCACTTCCGGCGGCAAGGAAAATCCAAGCGCCTTTTTTGTCGCCTCCGTCATTGCGTATACCAGACGGTTTTCCTGCGCAAAGCGCACTTCCAGCTTAGCGGGGTGGACGTTCACGTCCACCTCCCGGGTGGAAAGCAGGATATTAATGAGCGCAAACGGATACCGGCCAACCATCAGGCGAGTATCGTAGGCGCGCTGCATGGCGGAGGACAATAACATGGAACGAATAAACCTGCCGTTTAATATAAAGGACTGCTGCGCCCGGTTAGGCCGTGCGATTTCAGGCGTCCCCACATATCCGTCAAGCTTCACATACCCATCGTCAAAGGAAACCTGCCTTAGGTGCGGCAGCACCTCGCCGCCGTACACACAATAGATGGCATTTTTCAGGTTGCCGTCGCCCGGGCTTTTGTAAATATCTTTTTCGTTGTTTACAAAGCGGAAGGAAATATCGGGTCTGGCTAAAATCAGACGGGATACATATTCCCCTACAAAGCTCCCCTCGGTGCGGGCGGCCTTTAAAAACTTGCGTCGCGCCGGCACATGGTAGAATAGATTTTCCACCTCAATACGCGTCCCCTCCGGGCAGGCGGATTGTTCATTAAGCTTGCAGTCTCCTGCTTCCACCCGCACGCGCATACCGGTCTGTGCGCCGCGCTCACGCGTGGAAAGCTCCACCTGGGCGACAGCGGCGATGGAAGCAAGCGCCTCCCCGCGAAATCCGAGGGTTTCAATATGCGTCAGGTCTTCCTGGACGCTAATTTTGCTCGTCGCGTGGCGTTCAAAAGCTAACAACACATCATCAGACGAAATGCCCGTGCCATTGTCCGTTACGCGGATATAGTCGTTTCCACCGTTCTTGATTTCTATGGTGATGGCGGTGGCCTCAGCGTCAATGGCATTCTCGACCAGTTCCTTGACGACGGAAGCCGGGCGCTCCACCACCTCGCCGGCGGCGATCTGATTTGCGATATGAGGGGATAAAACGGTAATTCTGCTCATGCGCGGTCCTTTGCATTCCGGATCAGCTTTGCGCGCTGATGGAGGTCGTTTACAAGGTTGAGCGCCATAATGGGCGTCAGTGCGTCTACCTGCAGCAAGGCAAGCTCCTGCAAGAGCTCGTCCGACTGCCCGTCGGTCAATAGCGAGAGCTGCTGTGCATTTTCCTCATAGCCGCGCTTGATGCCGTGCGGACGGTTGATATCCGCCTTCTCAAGCTCTTTTAGAATTCTTTTGGCCCTTTTAATAACATCGTCCGGCAAGCCCGCAAGGCGCGCCACCTGGATACCGAAACTTTTGTCAGCGCCCCCGCGCATGATTTTGTGAAGAAACAGGATATCATCCCCCACTTCCTTCACGGCGACACGGTAGTTTTTCACACCGCTCAATGTCCCTTCAAGCTCGGTAAGTTCATGGTAATGCGTTGCAAACAGTGTTTTTGCACCGCATTTGGCGCGGTCCGCAATATGCTCGAGTACCGCCCAGGCGATGCTAAGCCCATCAAACGTGCTCGTTCCACGGCCGATCTCATCGAGCAGCAGCAGGCTTTTCGCGCTGGCGTTGTGGAGGATGTTTGCCATTTCGCTCATCTCCACCATGAAGGTGCTCTGCCCCGCCGCAAGATCGTCCGACGCGCCCACACGGGTAAAAATGCGGTCGGTCAGCGCGATATGTGCTTCCTCCGCCGGGACAAAGCTGCCGATGTGCGCCATCAGAACGATCAGTGCGATCTGACGCATATAGGTACTCTTACCCGCCATATTGGGGCCGGTCAGGATGATGAGACGATCTTCCAAATCATCAAGGTGCGCGTCATTCGGGATAAAACGGTCCTTATGCGCGCGCTCCACAACCGGATGCCGCCCGTTCTTGATGGTAATTCCGCCCTGCTTTTCAATGACCGGCTTTACATAATTGTTGTCTGCCGCAACCTGCGCCAAAGACTGGCAGCAGTCAAGCTCCGAAAGCAGCGCCGCGGTTTTCTGCATGCGGTCAATACAGGCAAGGAGCGTTTCCCGAATCTTTGTAAACAGTGTGTATTCCAAAGAAATCAGCTGTTCTTCCGCGCCAAGTATGGTTTCCTCCATACTCTTTAATTCCGGCGTAATGTACCGCTCTGCGTTTGCAAGCGTCTGCTTGCGCTGGTAACGGTACGGCACAAGGTTTTGGTAGGATCGCGTCACTTCAATGTAGTAACCGAAGACCTTGTTGTAGCTGATGCGCAGGTTTTTGATGCCCGTTGCTTCCCGCTCCGCGGCTTCCATATCCGCAAGCCATTGCTTGCCGTTCATGGACGCTTCCTTGAGCTTGTCCACTGCTTCATCGTATCCGGTGCGGATCAGGTTGCCTTCCTTTACGCTAAGCGGCGGGTCGTCTACAATGGCCCTGCAAAGAAGCTCACTGATGTCCTCCATAGGATCAATCTCATCTGCAATGCGTTTGAGCATGGGGGCTACGAAACTCCCGGTCAGACCGATGATGACCGGCAACCGCCCCAAGGAATTCCTTAAAGCCACACAGTCCCGGGCGTTTACGGTACCATAGGCGATACGGCTCGACAGCCGCTCAATATCATAGATGCCGTTGAGCGCTTCACGAAGCGAATCCCGTCCGATTAGTTGCGCTTTAAGCTCTTCTATGGCAGAAAGCCGCTGATTGATTGCAGAAATAGATTGCAGCGGCTGCTCCACCCAGTTGCGGAGCATACGGGCGCCCATTGCCGTCTTTGTTTCATCCAGCAGGTATAATAGCGTATTCTTCTTGCTGCCGCCGTAATGGAGCGGCTTTGTCAACTCCAGATTTCGGCGCGTGGAAGAATCGAGCACCATGTAGCTGGAGCGGCTCATCAGGCGTATCGTCTGGATATGGGAAAGCGCGTTTTTCTGCGTTTCCTCCAGATATGCCATCAAAGCTCCGGCAGCGCATACGGCGTAGCGCATATTCGATACGCCAAAGCCGTCAAGCGACGCTACCTGAAAATGGCGCGTCAGCCGCGCCTGCGCCGCTTTTTCTTCATATGCCCAGCCAGCATAGTTCTGCAGAAAGTAGCCTGAAGACAGGCCCCGAGTTAGCCCAACCTGCAAAAACAAAGCGTCGCTCGCTAAAATTTCCGTAGGCTGGATGCGGGCCACTTCATCTTTGAGCTGCGTATTAAGATCGTTTCCGGAAAGCTCGCCCACAAAAAACGCGCCGGTAGAGACATCCGCATACGCAAAGCCCACCCGCTCTTCCTGATAAAACAAGGAAAGCAGAAAATTGTTCCTGCTTTCTTCGAGCATGGTCTCCTCAATGACCGTACCGGGCGTGATGACGCGCACCACATCCCGCTCTACAAGGCCCTTACTAAGCGCGGGATCCGAAAGCTGCTCGCAGATCGCAACTTTGTAGCCTTTTTCGATCAGGCGGTTGATATACCCCTCTACGGAATGATATGGAACGCCACACATGGGCGCTCGTTCCTCCAGGCCGCAATCGCGGCCGGTCAATACAATTTCAAGCTCCCGGGAGGCGGTAACGGCATCCTCAAAGAATAACTCGTAGAAGTCTCCCAGACGGAACATTAAGAGACAATCGCTGTACTTTTCCTTTACATCCAGATATTGGCGCATCAAAGGCGTCAAAGTGCCGGGCATAGGCTCCCCCCTTTTCCAGCACGGCTATTTTTCTATACGTACTTACTTTAATGGCAGCCCTTGCAGCCTTCGCACGATCCGCCGCCGCAGCCGCTGTGCCCTGCCTGCGCGCCGATGCACGCCGCAATCTCACCGTTGACCTGATTCATCAAAAGCTGAAACGCATTTTGCGCCGCTATTGCTTCTGCAAAGAAGGGATTCTCCAGCAGTTGTTCCTGCAGCGTCTCCACGTCCCGCGACAATCCCGCAACCACAAGGCGGTCCGGATCCTCGCAGGAAAGCAGCTCCACCAATTCATCCTGCTTTTTCTTATATTCGTCAAGGGTTGCAACGATGGCATCGTTCGCATCCATAATCTCTCGCGCATGCTGCATACGCAAAAACTCCTGCGATTCGCTCAAGGCAATGCCCAGTTCTCTGGCTTTATCCAAAATCATAATTTATTTCCTTTCTGTATCCAATCCACTAGTCCTCAACGGTTCCTATTAAGGAATTATTGTGCGCTTTTTGCACGCAGACTCTCATATAAGAGCCGATTTTGTCAGGTGTTCCGGGGAAATAGACCATTTTAAAGCTGGGCAATTTCCCATAGAGAATAGGCTCGTCGTTTCGCATATCGCACCCTTCCACGAGCGCCGAACCGGTTTTGCCGATGTACTTCTCGTTTGTCTTGCGCGTCATATTTTCCTGCCAGGCATTCAAGCGGTGCAGGCGTTCTTTTTTTACGGTCTGCGGAAGCTGGCCTTCCATAGCCGCTGCCCTCGTCCCGCTGCGCGGGGAATACATAAACGTAAATGCTGCGGAGAAGCAGACCTCTTCCATCAATGAAAGCGTCTCTTGAAAATCTTCTTCTGTTTCTCCCGGGAACCCAACGATGATATCCGTGGTCAATTCAATATCAGGGTTCTTTTTGCGGAGCTTTTCTACAAGCGTCAGGTATTGCGCCCTTGTATACCCGCGGTTCATCAGCCGCAAAATCCTGTCGCTTCCCGCCTGTACGGGCAAATGGATGTGGTCGCAAACCTTTTCTAAGGACGCCATCGCCTCAATCAATTCATCCGAAAGGTCCTTGGGGTGCGAGGTCATAAAGCGAATTCTGTGGATGCCCTTCACTTCGTTGACCATACCCAAAAGCTTTGCAAAGGAAAGGCCGCCTAAGTCCTTTCCATAGGAATTTACATTTTGCCCCAACAGCTGAAGCTCGGTATATCCTTCTAAAGCAAGCGCCCTTGCCTCTTCTATAATATGTTCCGGCTGGCGCGAACGCTCTCTGCCGCGCACATAGGGTACGATGCAGTAAGAGCAGAAGTTGTTACAGCCATACATAATATTGATGCTTGCGGATACGCCGGGCACACGCTTTACGGGCAGCCCTTCAATGATATCGCCCTCCGTATCATGTACGCTTAATGGGCGCTCTCCCTGCAACGCAAGTGAAAGCAGCGCGGGCAGTTCATGCAGGCTGTGCGTACCAAATACCAGATTGACAAACGGATAGCGCTGGTACAGCTTTTTTGCAACTTCCGGCTGCTGCATCATGCAGCCGCATACCGCAATCATCAGGCCCGGATTCTCATCCTTTTGCTTTTTGAGCGCGCCAACATTGCCGAACACACGCTTTTCGGCATGCTCGCGCACGCAGCAGGTATTAAAAAGGATCAGGTCAGCTTCTTCTTTGTTTGCAGCCGCCTGATACCCTATTGCAGTAAGCATGCCCGCAATCTTCTCGCTGTCGTGCGCGTTCATTTGGCAACCGTAGGATTCGATATGGTAGCTGAGATTTCTCTGTGAAAGCTCCTGGTAGAGCGTTTGTATGATTTCCTGCTGCGCCTCATTGGAGACGCTGATCGTTTCCAAATTTCTTTCCACCTTTTTACCGCCCCAAATAGGCATCTTAATACAATTTCCATTATAACGGGTTCTGATACGCCGCGCAAGGCAACCGCGGCCCACCATGTTCCCTAAAATAAGAGGCTGCGCAAAAAGCCCCATATTAGGGCGAAAATTTCATAGTTGACATTTGATATTCGTTGTTGTATATTATTAAACGTCGCTAAGAGCGGTAACGCGAACGGCAGCGGGGTGTAGCGCAGTCCGGTAGCGCACGTGCTTTGGGAGCATGGGGCCGGGGGTTCAAATCCCTTCACCCCGACCATACTGGGCCCCTTGGTCAAGCGGTTAAGACACCGCCCTTTCACGGCGGTAACAGGAGTTCGAGTCTCCTAGGGGTCACCATTTTACCTTATGTTTTCGCTCCCGTGCAACTGTGGCTTCTTGCTATAGGCTGCACATGTATCGTCCCGCCGGTATGGGGTATGCGCCCCGCAGTTACTGGATGCCTTTTTAGTGGCTTGGGCCTTTAGCTCAGTTGGTCAGAGCGGTCGGCTCATAACCGATTGGTCCGGGGTTCAAGTCCCTGAAGGCCCACCATTTTCCCATTATGGCCCGGTAGTTCAGTTGGTTAGAATGCCAGCCTGTCACGCTGGAGGTCAGGGGTTCGAGCCCCCTCCGGGTCGCCATTTTGCCTCGGTAGCTCAGCTGGTAGAGCAAGGGACTGAAAATCCCTGTGTCGGTGGTTCAAGTCCACTCTGAGGCACCACTGTTGCCTCGCTGGTGTAGCTCAATTGGCAGAGCAGCTGATTTGTAATCAGCAGGTTGCGGGTTCAAGTCCCTTCACCAGCTCCATTGATAACTTTATACCGTTTCGTGGATGGGTTCCCGAGTGGCCAAAGGGAGCAGACTGTAAATCTGCCGTCAGTGACTTCGGTGGTTCGAATCCACCCCCATCCACCAATTTGCGGGAATGGCGGAATTGGCAGACGCGTACGGTTCAGGTCCGTATGAAGGTTCCTTCATGCAGGTTCAAGTCCTGTTTCCCGCACCAAACCAATATAATCCGAACCAAATCTTCTTAATCGGAGATGGGTTCGGATTATTTGTTTTCTTCGAGAAGTTCGAGGATACGCATTTCAGAAACGGCGTGGTAAAGCGTCCCGAATCCA
>JAEYLA010000209.1 GCA_023461495.1 Bacillota bacterium
CGACATCTCCAGCGCGGCCATTCCGTCAGGGAACTTTGTGCATGGCTGGAAGCTACGGGCTTTGGGGACATTCAGGCGTATGAGGCATTCACCTTGCATGCGCCGGGACAAGAGAGCGAGCGCATCCAGTTTGCCGCGCTGCGCGGTGCGGATGCGATTTAAAAAAAGAATCTGCAATACCTGCCATGCAGGTGATTATATTGAATAATAGGATAGATAACGTGGAACAGAACAAGGATTTGCTATTACAGGTATTACTCATGGGCGGCACCGTCCGCGTCACGGCCATCACCGCAAAAGCGATGGTGGAGGAGGCGCGAAACATACATGGTCTTTCCCTGGTCTTGACGGCAGGCCTGGGCCGGCAATTGATGGGCACCGCCATGATGGCGGCGCAATTAAAGCATGAGGACGAAAGCCTTACCACAATCCTGCGCGGGAACGGCCCCGCCGGGAACCTTGTATGCACCGGGCGCTATGGCGCACGCGTGAAAGGCTACGCCGCAAACCCCGATGTGGAACTGTCGCTCAAATCCAGCGGAAAGCTCGATGTTTCGGGTGCGATCGGCAATATCGGCAAAATGACCGTCATCCGTGACCTTTCCATGCGCGAGCCGTATGTCGGCGAGGTCAACCTGATTTCAGGCGAAGTCGCGGAGGATTTTGCGCAGTATTTTACGGTGAGCGAGCAACAGCCCAGCCTCGTATACCTGGGCGTGCGCGTCCGTCCGGAGGATGGTGTTGTGCTCGCCGCGGGCGGCCTGTTCGCGCAGCCGCTGCCGGACTGCCCGGATGCGGATATTACGCGCTTGCAGGAAAAGGCGGCGGAGATTGAGCAGCTTTCGCTCTATCTCGAGCAGGGCATGACGCTCGAAGAGGCGCTCAATGCGATATTTGCGGACCTGTCCCCGGAAGTAACCGGAACGCTCCACCCCCTGTGGGAGTGCGATTGCAGCATAGAACGCACCGAACGCGCGCTCCTCGCGCTCGGGCGCGAGGAATTGACGGATATGATTGAGCAGGACGGCGGTGCTGAGCTCACCTGCCAGTTCTGCAGAAAAGCTTACGCCTTCAATACGGATGCGCTCAAGTCCCTGCTTCTCGAAGCGGGCGGCGCATAGGGCAACAGGACCTGCCAATCCGCGCTAAAGGAATGCATGGCATACGGATTGGTATTGGGAGAACGGTATGCAGAAAAACAACAAACCACGCATCGGAAGAGTAATACCGTTTGAGCGGGACGGCGCTTTTTTCCTGCGCCGCGGATCGGAACGGCTGGACCGCAACGATCTGATTGAAGCCATCAGCTATTATCACCAGGCGTACCGGCGGGATCCTGAAAATGTGGAGATACAGCTCGCCATCGCCGAGGTGCTTACCGAAATGCACCGGTATGAAGAAAGCAACAGCCTGCTCTTCCCCCTGCTTTCCAGGGAGGAGAGCCCGGCGGAGTGCTTCTTTGGCATTGCCTGCAACTTTTTGGGGCTGCAGGAGTTTTCCCACGCGCACGACAGTTTGGAGAGCTACCTGGCCCTTGACCCCGACGGAGACTATGTGGCGGACGCGCTTGACATGCTCGATGTCATTGAGGACGAAGGCATGCTCTACAGCATGCCCGGCGTGCAGCCGCCCGAGGAACGGGATGCGTTGAACGCCTGCGCGCGCGGCCGTCAGCTGCTCGAAAACGGGCGTATCGACGAGGCGGTGAAGCTGCTGAGCGACGCCGCAAAAAAGCACAGGGACCTGCCCTTTGTCAGGAGCAACCTGGCGCTTGCCTATTTCTGCAAGCGGGATTTCAAGCACGCGATGGAGAGCATTCGGAGCGTCCTTGAAGAAGCGCCCAATGACGTGCAGGCGCACTGCAATCTGCTCTTGTTCCTGCACGCCGCCAAGGATGAAGCGGGCGTGGCGAGGGAAATGGAGTTTCTGCTTTCCTCCAACACGCAGGACCCGCAGGATTGGAACCGCATGGCCGTGGTGTTTATGGAACTAAAGCGCATGCACGAAGCGCTCACGGTATTGAAAAAGCTGCAGATCACCTTCCCCTATGACGAGGGCACGCTGCACCGCATGGGCGTGTGCCGCTATCATCTGGGGCAATACCGTCAGGCGCAGTCCTGCTATGACCGCCTGTTAAAAATCAACCCGCAGGATACCGTTGCGGCTTACTACCGACGCATCTGCCACCGCGCGATAGAAGGTACCCTGGAAAATATCGAGTGGCTCTACCATTACCAGGTGCCGTATCTGGAAGTACTGCGGCGTGTACGCCTCATCAACGAAGCCAGCCGCCAGCCGCATGACGCGCTCAAGGAACGCTGGAGTACAGATGAATCCTTCCGCACACTCTTTGCCTGGAGCTTAAAGTTGCCCGATCCCGCCGCAAAGCGCGCGGTACTCGCCATGATCGCGGGCTTTGGCGACCGGGAGGCGGAGCGCGTGCTGCGCCGCTTCCAGCTTGACCAGCTGCAGCCTGATTCGGTCAAGCAGGATGTGTTCGCTATGCTCAAGCATATGAACGCGCCTGAACCCTATATTGCCTATATCGGCGGACGTCTGGTGCAAAGCCGTGTGAGCGTGCGCGCCTTTGAAAAAGGCAAGCGTCTGCCCGCCCCCTACCAGCGCGCGCTGGAACTCTGCATGGCCAACATGCAGGGCGAACGCTCCAGTGAATGCATGATGGAAGCGGCGGAGCTGTTTTCAAAATACATGAAGAACGCTGCAGGCCTGCCGCAGCTCAAAGAACAGCAGGTGCACGCCCTTGCGGCGGCGCTTGAGTATCTCTCCTGCCGCAACCGTGCGGAGGACGTGACAAAATCGCAGCTGACCGCAGCATACGGCATTTCCATGGTGCGGCTCAACAACGCGATCAGCAAGCTGCTGCGTGGGCTCGAAGAGTAGAAAACGAAGGAATATAAACATGCAACTGATTGCCACCTGCAAACTGGGGCTCGAGTCCGTCGTCGCGATGGAACTGCGCGCACTGCAAATCAATGTTGACGAGGTATTGGATGCGCGCGTGCTGTTTTCCGGCGACGAAGCCGCGTTGTGCCGCGCGCTGTTGTGGCTGCGGGCTGCGGAACGCGTGCTGCTTGTTATAGGGAGCTTCCCGGCAAAGACGTTTGACGAGCTGTTCGAGGGCGTCAAGGCCCTCCCCTGGAAGCAATATTTACAGCGCGACTCCAACATCCATGTCAACGGCAAGTCCGCAAAAAGTACGCTCTTTAGCGTATCCGACTGCCAGAGCATCACCAAAAAGGCGATCGTAGAGAGCTTGCGCCAGAGCTACCGCACACAGTTGCTCCCTGAAACGGGAGACGAGGTGATTGTGGAGGTCGGCCTGCTGCGGGATACCGCCACACTTGCGCTTGACGCATGCGGCGCGGGCCTGTCCCGCCGCGGCTACCGCACCTGGAATGTGGCGGCCCCGCTCGCAGAATCGCTTGCGGCAGGCATACTCTTGCTTTCCCGTTTTAGAAGCGGCGTACCGCTCATTGACCCCATGTGCGGCTCGGGCACATTCCCCATCGAAGCCGCCATGATCGCCCAGCGCCGCGCGCCGGGGCTTTCCCGGGAATTTGCGGCGGAAGCTTGGCATTTTCTTTCACCCGGCGCGTTTTCCCGCGCACGCGAGGAGGCGCAGGATGCAATCGATCCCTCTCCCGTTGACATTGAAGGCAGCGATATCGACGCGCACAGCATCGAACTTTGCAAGCGCCACGCGAAAAAGGCAGGCGTCATGCTGCGCTGGGCCGTGCGGCCTTTACACGAACTGCCGGAAGCCTCCGACGAAGGACTCATCGCCGTCAACCCGCCCTACGGGGAGCGTCTGCTCAACAAAAAGGATGCGCAGCGCCTATATCAGGACATGCGCGCGGTATTTTCCCGCCTGCCCGGTTACAAGCAGGCCATCATCACCGCAGACCGCGAATTTGAACGCTTTTACGGCAGGCGTGCGGACAAGCGCCGAAAGCTCACAAACGGCGGCTTGCCGTGCACGCTGTATCAATACTTCCCCCCGAAAAGGGCGGAGGACAGCGCGGAGGATTGACGTGCATTCCAAACATCATTTATTTGGGCTCTGCCCCAAACCTCACTTAGGGCCGTAACGGACCTAAGAACCCGTCTATGATACCCTAAAAACAAGACTTTCCCCGCGCGTCAGGGATTTCGAAGGGACGTGTCCCTTTGGTGGGGTGCAGGGGCAACGCCCCTTGCAATAGGCTCCATTTGCGAACACAAACGGCTGCAAATCCATGCAACCGTTGTTTTTTGCCTTTACGGATATTCCCATATGTACTATCATGCAAATAGCAATCATCTTTTCACGCAACCATCTCTTTTCCGCATCTGAAAGGAGGCTTCTTATGTGTGATACGCTCTGCGCACTCCCCGAATGGTCAAAAAGCGGCAGTACGCTGCTTGCAAAAAACAGCGACCGCAGCCCCAATGAGCCCCATGCCGTCCGCTTTGTCCCGGCACAGCGCCATGCGCCGGGCAGTACGGTCAACTGCACCTACATTGCCATACCGCAGGCGGAATGTACCCATGCGGTGCTTCTGTGTAAGCCGGACTGGATATGGGGCGCCGAGATGGGCATCAACGAGCATGGCGTTGCGATCGGTAACGAGGCCGTGTTTACAAAAGCAAAAAAAGGGCCGGATGCCCTGACGGGTATGGATTTGCTGCGCCTTGGGCTTGAGCGCGCAACAACCGCGGAAGAGGCGCTGTCCGTTATCACTACACTGCTGCAAGCCTACGGCCAGGGCGGTAATTGCGGGTATGACCATGATTTCCGCTACGACAACAGCTTCTTGCTTGCGGACTCCCAGCGCGCGTTTGTTCTTGAAACTGCGGGCAAACACTGGGCGGCCAAGGAGGTCAAGAACTACGGCGCGATTTCAAACGGACTGAGCTTAAACCGCGAACATACGCACAGAAGCGGCATCCCTGAGCACGCTGCTTTTGCACAGACGTTCCGCGAGCCTGTGTACACCTTCTTTTCCGCATCCAAAGCCCGGCGGGCCCAATCCGTCTGCGCGCTGCGGGAAGGGCCGCAGACCCCCGCCTCCCTGATGCGCGCTTTGCGGCAGCATTCCCCAAAGCTTTCGGGCAGCGAATTTTCCCGCGGGGACGTCGGCAGCGTGTGTATGCACGCGGGCGGCCCTATCGGGGATCACACCACGGGCAGCTTTGTTGCCGTTTTGCGCAAGGATGCGCCGATGACCATCTGGGTCACCGGGGCGTCCACCCCCTGCATTTCTGCATTCAAACCGGTCTTTTTCGGCATTCCGAGCGGAGCGCCGGTGTTTGATACCGAAGACGAAGGGCGCTCTTATTGGCTCAGACGGGAACAGCTGCACCGGGCGGTATTGGCCGGAAACATTGACGTAGCTGCGCTCCGCGCGCGCCGGGATTTGCTCGAAGGAGAATGGCTGGCGGAGGAAGCGCGGCTGTTTGCATCCGGCATACCGGATGCGGCGGTTCTTCATGAATTTGCCGCCCGCGCCGCGGCGCAGGAAGAAGCGCTCGTCTCTTCCTTCTCCACCGACGGGTGGGAGTTTCCCCAATCCGGCGGCTCTTACGGACGCTATTGGAAAGCAAAAAACGCCGCGCTGGGGAAACCGCGTCCGTTGTAACCGCTAAAAATGGTTTTTGCACATGCAAAAACGGCTGCATCAAACATGCAGCCGTTTCATTTCCTGCCTAACCCCTTGCTACACTCCCTGCGCTTTTTGCACCGCCGCAAGCGCGACGTCGGGCTTGTTGGTGATCACCGCCTCCACGCCCGCCCCGGCAAGCTTGTAGATGGCCGCAGGGTCATCCACTGTCCAGGTGTGTACGGCAACGCCGTTCTGCTTGCAGCCTTCCAGCATTCCCGGCCCGTAGAGTGCGGCAAGATAATGCGGATGCAGCGCGTCGGCCTTGACATAGCCCGCATATACCCACGGGTCGATAAGCGCTTCCCCGTACAATAGGCCGATTTTCGCGTCCGGGTCCAGCTCCCTGATCTTGGGGAGCACATAGTGGTTGAACGAGGAGTACAAAATTCTCC
>JAEYLA010000210.1 GCA_023461495.1 Bacillota bacterium
GCTTTCTTGCCGCAAACGCCCTGGGAACCGGCACATACCTTGCCGCCCGCTACCTGTTCACACTGGAAACAAAACATGTTGCTCATAACTGAAAATCGTCCTCCTGTTTGATATCTGAATAATGAAATGATCATAAGGGATTTTTAAGGGGCGTAACGCCCTTAAACGGGGTATGGGGCAGCGCCCCATATATGAGTTCTTAGTCCTCCAGCACCTGTCCGTCCGTGGAGATGGTCACAACCGACCACGGGATGAACTTGCCGGATCTCTGCAGCGCCTGCTTTACGGCATATTCAATACCGCCGCAGCACGGCACCTCCATGCGCACAACCTTCACGCTCTTGATGTCATTGCGGGCAAGGATTTCGGTGAGCTTCTCGGAATAATCACCCTCATCAAGCTTGGGACAGCCGATGATGGTGACATGGTTTTTCATAAAATCCTTGTGGAAGTTGGCGTATGCATAGGCCGCACAGTCAGCGCTCACCAAAAGGTGTGCATTTTTAAAATATGGTGCGTTGACGGGTACAAGCTTGATCTGTACCGGCCACTGCGCAAGCTGGCTTACAGAGGGCGCGCTATCTTCCACAGCGGCGGGTGCGGGCGCGGCCTTGCGCACAATCGCCTTTGCCATGGTGCCGGGACAGCCGGTAAAGGGCTTGTGCTGCGGCGGTTGATGCGTGGCTTTCTTTGCCTGCTCGGCTTCCACGGCGGCCTCGTCATAGGCTGCGGCTTCCCGCTGTTCAAAGGCGATGGCGCCGGTGGGACACACGGGCAGGCAGTTGCCGAGACCATCACAGTAATCGTCCCGCATCAGCTTGGCCTTGCCGTCTACAAGTGCAATCGCGCCCTCATGGCAGGCGTCCACGCAAAGGCCGCAGCCGTTGCAAAGGTCTTCGTCTATTTTAATAATGGTGCGTATCATATCTTATACCTCCGTTGGGTTCTCCCGTTTTCTTACAGACCTATCATATCGGATTTCATGATGCAATTCTGTTGGATTCACAACAAAAAGAAATACGCATCTGTGTACGAACAAATGCGTATCGGGAATGATATCCAGAATAGAAGGAGCGCTTAGGGCGTTGGGCGCAGGGTTTCCTTTGCCTTTCTCTTGCGCGGCAGCGCAAGCAGAACCGCAAGCAGGAACATGCCCATTACCTGCGCGTCAAACGCGACCGGAGAGCCGATGGTAACGATCGCATAGCCGAACGCGTAAAGGTCAAGCCCGCCTTCCCAGAAGCCCAGCAAAAAGGGGGCGAGCGCCGCGCCGAACAGCGCAGCCTGCGGCGTTGCGCGAAGCGGCAGCAAAAAAGCGATGCTGATGAGCGCCAAAATGACCCCCGGTTCCGGCAAATCCACAGCGCCGCTGACATACTGCCGGGTAATCAGCAGCATGCACAGAGATGCTGGTGCCGCAAGCGCAATGGCCTGCAGCAGCTTGCCGCCGGTACAGGAGCGCGTGCAGGCGCCTGCGGCGATCAATAGCAGCAGCGAGGCCGGGTTGATGGAAAACTCGGATACCAGCTGTATGGGGAAGGCGTTTGCGGCAATGAGCATCAGGGAAAGGGCCGCCCAGGAGGAATCCTTTGTATCCAGCGCCGCAAGGGTTTTCTTTGCGGCTCCGGTAATGCACAGAATAAAAAGACAAAGAAGTAAAACAACGCTTAAATGCATGTGGTAACTCCTGCAGTTGAATTATGTACTATCATGCCCGAAAACGCGCCCGCTACGCCGTCCAAAGTGCAGCCAAACAAGAAAGAATATGGAATTTGTAAAATCGATAAAAAACGCGGTGGATACCGCCGTTCAGAGTGCCGATAAACCAAGTTGAGGGTTTGTAAATATCGGCGCTTTAGAGCGCCGTGTCCTCGGCGGGGACTTCGAAGGACACTAAGCCTGCTGGCCGTCGTAATAGTTTTTTTGTTTTGGGAAACGGCGTGCCCCCGAATGGTGCATTCGAGAATTGCAAGAATTGACGAGTCTCTGGCTATACAACCTATCCCCAACCCGCTTCTTTAGAATGCCCGTACTCTAGGGGGTGCGGGGGGCGAAGCCCGCCCGCTATTAAATAAAACAATCTATCGTCGCCGCCGCAGGTGGCGATACCTTAAGAAAATAAAGCATATGTGGATATCTTTTTTGACAACCTGACGCGGCGGATACCGCCGTGCTTTCCATTCCGGCGGCAACGCTTTATAATAGAGAACATACGAACGAATTTTTGGTGGAGGCTTCATGGAGCAGTTGACGGGCGAGGTCACGCGCATCATATTCCGCAACATGGACAACGGCTATACGGTATTGGAATTGACGGACGACAGCGGCGAGGAAACCGTGGCTGTCGGCGTGCTGCCGTTGCCGAACCCGGGTGAGCGCGTGGAGCTTACGGGCAGTTTTGTGGAGCACAAAAGCTACGGCAGGCAGTTTAAGGCGGAGGGCTGCACGATCCTCGCCCCCGCGACGTTGAGCGCGCTCACAAGCTATCTTGGCAGCGGCCTGATCAAAGGCATCGGCGAGGCGACGGCGAAAAACATTGTCGCATACTTTGGGATCGACACGCTTGAAATATTGGAACAGCAGCCCGAACGCCTGATTGAGGTTTCCGGCATCGGCCGCGCGCGTGCGGAGGGCATCATCCAATCGTTTTTAGAACAACGCGGCATGCGGGACGTCATGATGAAGATGTTAAGCTTTGGCATCACCGTACGGCAGGCCATGCGGCTCTACCAGCTCTATGGCGCGGGCTGCATCCTGCGCGTGGAGGAAAACCCCTACAGCCTTGTGGAGGATGTGGAAGGCATCGGCTTTAAGACGGCGGATAAGATTGCCTATAACATGGGTATCGAGGCGACCTCGCCGCGCAGGCTGCGCGCGGGCGTACAGTACATGCTCATCTGGGCGCGGCAGGAAGGCCACACATACCTCCCGCGCGAGCCGCTGCTTACGGGCGCATCGGAGATGCTTGAGGTAGCGTCGGAGCTGATTGAAGACGAGCTTGACAAGCTCATTATAGAGGGCACATTGATTTATACGATGGCGGGGGAGGCGGACGCCGTATACCTTCCCGCCATGCACCATATGGAGCGGGACAGCGCGCGGCGGCTGCTGCTGCTTGCAAAAGCGCCTGAGGATACCGTGGACCCCGGCATCGCGCATGAACTTTCGGATTTGGAACGGGAGCTTAACATTGAGCTTGCGCAGGAGCAGAAGAAGGCGGTGCTCACAGCGCTCAAGGAAGGCGCAATGGTCATCACCGGCGGCCCGGGCACAGGGAAAACGATGATTTTACAGTTCATCCTGCATATTCTGACCCGGCATGGGCTGGATTTTGCGCTGTGCGCGCCCACGGGCCGCGCCGCCAAGCGCATGACGGAGGCCACCGGCTTTGAGGCCGCCACTATCCACCGCCTATTGGAATACGGCACGGAAGGGTTCTCCCGCTTCGCGCGCAATGAGGACAACCCGCTCTTCTTCGATATGGTGATCATCGATGAAATGAGCATGGTGGACCTGCCGCTGATGTACGCGCTTTTGCGCGCGCTGCCCATCGGCACGCGGCTTGTGATGGTGGGGGACGCGGATCAGCTTCCGCCTGTGGGCGCGGGCACGGTGCTGCACGATATTATCGAAAGCGGCGCCATTCCCGTGATCCGGCTGACGGAAATCTTCCGCCAGGCGGACCGCAGCGGTATTGCTAAAAATGCGCACCGCATCAATGCGGGGAAGCTGCCGCAGCCGGAGCAGGAATCGGATTTTGTGTTTTTGAACTGCCCGGCGACGGAGCAGGCGCTCTCCCGCGTCATCGCCCTGTGCTGCGGGGAGGACGGCGCGCTCTTCTCGCGCGATCCGCAAAAGGACATTCAGGTGCTTTCCCCCACAAAGAAGGGGCCGCTGGGCGTCAAGAACCTCAACACCAGGCTGCAGGCGGCCCTCAACCCGCCTGCGCCCCACAAGGCGGAGCGGGAATATGGGGATACGCTCTATAGAGAGGGCGACAAGGTCATGCAGATTAAAAACAACTATCGCATGGAGTGGATGCGCACCAAGAAGGACGGTACGCCGGAGCTTGGTACGGGCATCTATAACGGGGATCTTGGCACCATCTACCGCATGGACATGCAGGAGCAGACGCTCGACGTGCTGTTTGACGATGAACGTATTGCGACCTATACCTTCCATCAGCTTGAGGAGCTGGAGCTTGCCTACTGCATCTCCATCCACAAAAGCCAGGGCAGCGAGTTTCCGGTGGCAATCCTGCCCATATTCGCGGGCCCGCCCATGCTGATGACAAGGAACCTTCTCTATACGGCCGTCACCCGCGCGCGCGCCCAGGTCATTATCGTGGGTCGGTGGGACAGCGTTGTAAAAATGGTGGAAAACAAGCATCAGCGCAGGCGCTACAGCGCCATGGGCAACCGCATTGCGGAGCTTGCGCCGCTGCTGCTGGAACAATAATTCCTTTTAAAGCTTGGAAATGACTTTAGAAAACCGGGAAAAAGCCGAAAAGAGGTAGGGAGATCGGCAATTATCAAATCTGTTTTCAATTCATGCGAGTGGGAGATGCGTTATGGAAGAGAAAACCGTATGGGATCAGTTTTTGGATGCGTTGTATCCGCCGGAGACCACCTGCTTCGCCTGTGACCGGGAGAAAGAAGTCAACGGCGTCGGGTTGTGCGAGCGTTGCGCGGAGGAAGTCCGCCTGGCGGGTGTGCTGCCGCCCAAACCCGGTATTGCGGGGCTTTATGCGGGCCTCGCATATGAGGAAGCGCTTTACGGCGCGGTGCACCGCTTTAAATACAGCGATGTAACGCACCTTGCCCGTAATTTTGCGGCCTGCATGCGCCTGCCGGAGGAGTGGAAATTTGACGTGATCGTGCCTGTGCCGCTGTTTGAAAAAAGGGAGCGCCAGCGCGGCTATAACCAGAGCCTGCTCATCGCAAAGGAACTCTCCAAAAGATACGGGGTGCGCGTAGAGCCGCACCTGCTGCGCCGCGTGGTGGATACGAAGCCGCAGGCGGAACTGGATAAAGAAGAACGCGAAAAGAACGTGCTGGGCGCGTTTGCGGCGGCGCCCGCCGCCACAGGACAGGCAATCCTTCTGGTGGACGATGTGGTCACCACCGGCAGCACGCTCATGGCCTGTGCCGCGGCGTTCAAGACTGCGCGGGCAGCCCGGGTATATGCCGCATGCGCGTGCGCCGCGCTATAGGAAAAAGACATAAAAAACCGGCGCGGGGAGCGGCACTCCCTGCGCCGGCTTTTTCATTGCGGGCACGTTCAACGGCCGGAAGCCTTCCCCTGCTCCCGATATTTACGGCAGGTGGCCTGCCCGCCGCGGATATGGCGTTCGGCCTTATTTACATCGAGTACCCGACGCACCTCATGTGCGAGCGTAGGATTGATGCCCACGAGCCGCTCGGAGACATCCTTATGTACGGTAGACTTGCTTACCTTGAATATTTTTGCGGCGTCCCGCACGGTGGCCCCGTTTTCAACAATATAGAAGGCCACCTGTAAGACCCGTTCCTCTATATACGCATCGGAGCTTCTTCCCCATCCCCATTCCGCGCCGCTCTGTTTTGTACGCATGCACTCTACCCCCTCGAACAAGCTTAGTTAAGCGTATGTACAGGGTGGGGGGAATATGCCGGGGGAAAGCGGGGAAAAAGATTTGGACGTCAGAAACGGTCGTGCGGGATTGGCTGTCGGCGCGGATCGCTTGACGCGTGCACGGATGCACCTGTTTTGAGGGTTGGTTGCAAGATTAAGAAATATGGGGTTCCGCAGCGTTATTCGAGGATTTTTTTGAAGTCGCAGAAGCTTTCATCGCGCCGTTCATGTTCTTATAGCGCCTTATAGTAAGGAATCCTCAGCGTTTTGCAAAACGGATACGACTTCATATCCAAAGAAGTTGTCGGCAATTCGCAGAATGACATGTAAATCCTGCAATATGGATGGATCTTCAACGTCGGAATACCACGCTTGCGCAAAGACGACATAAAAGAACCCATCACCCAGTGCCCTTTCACTTTTGAAGGTCAATGCAGGGGGATCAGGATCGTGCGGGATATAACAGAATGTATTGCTCCAGAAGGAATCTGCGAAATTCGGATACGTTTCATACATGGAATCCCGCCACTCTATCAATTCTGATTCATTTAGCTTAAGATGTTGCAGGCCAAAAAAATCAGACGCCAACTGCTCCACAGTTCGCTTCTCCATAGTAAATATGGCTTCGTAGTTTTGCCATCTAATCGATTCTGCAGGATAAAGCTTTGACGGATTTGGGTAACCGGGAAATTGCATATCGTAGAACATCCAGCAAAAGCCATCACAAAAATCGAAAATGGCTTGTGAACTTAGCTCATCCGGCAAAGAAAAGCACGGAAGGGACGTAAGCAAAATATCGTGACGCTCCATCGTTTGAATAAGCTCACTGGACAATGTTTCGGAAGTTTTCGCGTTCATAATAGCATCCGTCCAGTTGGTTTTTGCTGCATCCATGCGTCCGCGTGCCGCATCCATACGAACCTGCTCATAAATACGCGTCATGGAAGCAGGGCTTGCACCAGCCGGGTTGGTTCCGCATGATAGAAGCAACGCACTGCCGATTGCTAATATAGCCAGAATAAAAGTAGATGTTCGTTTGCACTTCATTCGTATCACCCTTTCACTCTTGAAAGTTACCATATACTGTGCATAAATAAAAGACTTTGAGCGATTTAAAGACGCGGTTGCAGTATAATGAAGGAAACGACGTCGGAATGAAATAAAGCCGTCCTTTTGGGGTGCTATTTGTGGGCCGAGAAAAATTAAAAAATAAATATAGCAAAAGGTACTTTGAGGAGTATGCAGTTCTTAGCCTGGTAATGTGTTATGATGCACAGTTACGACCGCTGCTTGAAGCTGAATGTCATGTGGAAAGCCCGGATTTTCAAAGCCCTTGTAGGGACTTAGGAATCGAAGTTACCAGGGCCGAAACCAAAAGACAGGGGGAATATCTTGCAGTGGTTAATCACTATTTTGGTAAAGGAAATAAGCCGGAAGTCATCCGGGAAGAAATTAAAATGAGGTTTCCTAAGTTCGCTGATAACATTCTTATGGATGGAGATACCTTTGCATTTTATGAAACGTTTGATACAAAAACAATCATTGCTGATTTAAAAAACAGCATCGCTGAAAAACTTCGGAAATTAAATAACGGATATAATGTATTTGAACAAAATTGGCTTTATATTTTCTCCGGAACCTCCATCCTGAACGAAAAAGACATGGCAGATCTTTTGATGGAGAAAGAAACAAAATCCCATCAAATACAATTCAATAAGATCTTTGTGAATTGCTTTGACAGGATTTATATTTTAGCAAATGACGAATCCATTCAAGCCATATCGCTGAAGGAAGGAGAATTAGCTCAAATAAAAAAGATGGCGTTTGAACGGCTGGGCAACAATCCGAAATGACCCCCTACGCCGTCTCCCAAGCCGCGTCCACGCCAACGGCGGAACGGGCCAGCATCATGATCAACTCCACGCACGCGTAGAACCCGAACATGATGTCCTGCAGGAACGCCTGCTCGGCTTCCATGTACTTTTCCTGCAGCAGTTCAAAGCGCGCAAAAATTTCCGCGGC
>JAEYLA010000211.1 GCA_023461495.1 Bacillota bacterium
CCAAGTGGAATGGCATACAGCTTTCCATCTTTTTCATAGGCTTTCCGGATGTTTGTAAGCAATGGGTCCGCACTGTCGACAATAGAGGCAGTATCCAAAAGCACGTCCTTTTCAATATAGGAATCCAAAGGCAAACCGTCTAGAAGGATAATGTCAGGCCCTGCTCCGGCGAGCAGCTCTGCATTGAGCGCCTTGATATAATCATGGGCGGTACCCCCACCGTTTAACTTCATAGCCACGGTATAGTTGACCTTCACCTCGCTATGCTTCCGGCTGAACGAAACAACTGTCTGGCGTACAATATCGTTTGCCTCCAAAGAAAAGATGTCCAATTCAATGCTGGCGGTCTGTGCAGCCTCCGGATCATAAGCGTAACGGTATACCTCGGCATTCCAGCTGGAAACATAAAGTACATCCTGCGCTCCCTGATTAACCGCAAGGTGGCTGATGTAATAGCTTGGGATACCCAGATTGGTTACGTCCCCATCTACAAAGCTCTCCCAAAGCGTACCGTCTGAGGTGTGGCGGTACAAGCCTGTGGGGCAGGCAAGATACAGAGTTCCTTCTTGCGAAAAGGCAAGCTGAAAGCCGCCGTCCGGGCTAAGCTCTATTTCCCAATCCATACTCTTGCCGCTTGCAAGATCATATACGCGGATTGCTTTGCCGGATGGTGCCAAAGACGCAACGCGGTTTCCGGATACCGCCAGCGCGCCATAGCTTGCACCTCCTTCAAGCTCCTCTTCAATGTTGGCCTCTGCATCCAACACAAACAGGCTGCCATTCATATCCTCTATGATCATTCGGCCATCTGCAAGCGGTACGAATCCAGAAATCATGTCGCAAGCTGCAGGGCCGTTGCCCGTAAGCTCCATAGCCGTTTTTCCGTCATCCTTGCTTACCCAAATGTGGTTCTGGGAATTGCCGTTTTCATCATAATCTCCGTAGGTAGCATACAGCGTTCCATCCGCCGCTTTTTTTACCATGATCTGGTTGACGCCCTTGGAAATATGATCATTAAGCCATTGCTCGTGTTGTGTGGACACGCTGCCATCATCTGCAAGGATATGGCGGTAATATGTTTCGGCATAATTGTCTTCGTCTCCGTTCCAGGTCATGGTGAAAAACTCCATCTTTCCCGCAGCAGCGTACATCCCAAGTGCTTGCTGCTCGGATGCACCGTCAGGAAGCGGAAGTTTGATTTCGGCTTCCATATACCGTCCTTTCCCGCCGGTTTCAGCGAGTTGGGACGGGCTGCAAGAAAAACAGGATAACAGAGCAGACAATATTACAAATGAACATAGTATTCTTTTCATCTTCAAGGTGACGGACCTCCTTTACGCTTGATGCCCATAGTTTACCAACAATAAATCTAAAATTCCTCTAAATGCTAAAGCAGCGTATTTTTACAATGCGCTCTGCGTATCGACAAACCCTCTTCAGCGGTGTGGGAGATTCGTCAAATCAACAGTTTAATCACAAAAAAGCCATCGGCAAAAATCTTATAAGACTCTGCCGATGGCCTGAGTGCACTCTTACAATGCGCTGTCAATCCGGAAACACAGGTGATATAGCAATACGAAATGTGCTGCCTTCGCCGCTGGTATCCAGAACGGTGATTTCACCTTCATGCAGTGCGATAAGCTCCTTTGCGATTGCCAGTCCCAGGCCAAAATGTCGTTTTGCATTTCGGGCACGGTCGCCACGATAAAAGCGTTCAAATATCTGTTGCTTCTGATCATCGGATATACCGATGCCGTGGTCGATCACGTCAATAATCAGCTTATTTTTGTCTGCATATGTGGACAACCCAATTGTCTTGTTATCCGCATTTTCGCCATAGTCCAAGGCGTTATCGAGCAATATTCCCAGCACTTGAGACAACCGCTCCGCATCGCCTTTAATTCTTGGAAGGGGTGTCTCCGGAAGCTTCAATTCAAGATGAAAGCCACGCTTCGCGCATACCGGGAGGTAGGCTTCATAGGCATTTAACAGCATTGTGTCGATTTCCATTGGAGCCAGCGTGACAGGCCAGCTCTTCGCATCCGCAGAGGCAAGCAGCAGCATGTCTGAAATAAGCCGGGCCATGCGGCTGCACTCATTTGCTATGGTTTCCACCGCCGCAACGGTTCGCTCCGGCATTGAGGCAATCGTCGCTGTATTCGCTTGAATCACCGTTAGCGGAGTCCGCAGTTCGTGGGACGCTGCCGCGATGAACTCTGTCTGCCGCCTCCGGCTTTCGACCGCTGGGCGAAGTGCCCTGTCGATGAGCTTGATGCCAACCAGGCTTAGCAACAGAACGCTAACCAAGTAACCAAATGCATAGGTAGCATATTTCCATACCTGCCATCGTGTATCTACGCTTTGTACGACAATGAGCGTCCGAAACGACTCCTTCATTGGAATCACGCTTGCCGCACCGTAATAAGGGCTCCCATTGTAACGAAATGGGTGGACGGAGCTCGTTCGGCGCTGCCCGGTCAGCGGAATGGCCGTAATGTCTATTCCTTCGTTATAAGCAAGCTCTGTCGTTCTCTCAAACAGCGCAAGATGCGTAGCATCATCCTCACTGTTGTATTGTGAATCTTCTCCGGAATCCGCTATATTGATATATAGGCGGTAATTCTGCTCATATTCCCGCAAGAAGCTGTGCCGCAATGTATATTCCGTCTGCAGCTTCTCGGCTATAGCCGTAAAAAGCACAAAAAAGTTTTCTTTATCCCTTTGCTGCGCTTCACGCAAGGACAGCAACGTGACAAAGGTAAATACTGCCGCTAAAATGATGGCAGTTGTTGCAACGTAAAGCCGTATTAGCCAGGATCGGAGTTTTGTCTCATCCATTCTTAGATTTAATCCTTTACCATCGTATAGCCAACGCCGTGTATGGATTTGATTGTTACATCTGTTTCAAGTGCCTTGAGCCGCCTGCGAACAAAGTAAATGTAGTTGTCTACATTTCCGTCCTCTACAGGGTCATCTCCGCCCCAGACGCGGGAAAGTATCTGCGTACGGGAGAGTACCTTATCCGGGTTTTCAAAAAACAACTCCAGCACTGCAGTCTCTTTTCCGGACAGGGAAATTTCCTTTTCGCACCGTATCAGGCGGCGTTTGCCCACAAAAAGCGACAGGTCATGAAATGTCAGCACGCCCGGCTCCAACAGGGGAGAAGGACGGCGCAGCAGTGCCCGCACACGCGATAAAAGCTCCGGCATTGCGAAAGGCTTTACAAGATAATCGTCCGCGCCTGCATCTAAGCCGTCCGTCCTGTCACTGATGGCATCCATAGCGGTGAGCATCAGCACAGGGGTTGCCGTTCCCATACTTCGGAGTCGCTTAAGCAATGTCAAGCCGTCCGTGCCGGGAAGCATACGGTCCAATATGATCGTACCATAAGCGCAGTCCCTGAAATAGTATTCCGCATCGGCGCCGCTCTGGCAGATATCTATGTAATAGCCTTGCCTGGATAAATGCAGCTTGAGTGCATCGCAAAGCGCGGCATCATCCTCAACAATCAGCAATCGCATCTGTTTTTACCTCACAGTGACTATTAAACATTTAAAATATACTTGATGTTGCATGCGATTGCAAGAATGTGGAAGCCGTTTAAATATGGTTAAACCAGACTGTGTGAAAACGTCGGTGTGAAAATCCGTTTTCACACCGACAAATCATCCTTGTTCCAAATTATGCAATAATCGAAAACTGAAGAAATTACGGGCAGCATCGCAGGGAAAATCCCCTCGGTTTTCTACTGCTTTCATAGTTTTGGGGTAAAGTTTATTTTCGGTGCAATCATTCGTTTTAAAAGCTACGTTTTCACGCAGGAAAGTTTATCATGAAACGACATGATAACTATCTGACTTTGTACGTCGTATGTAGCCGGGCGTGCGTTTTATCTTCCTGCGCAAAACAGACCGAAAGATCCACAAGCTTTCGGGCAGCCGCAGAAAGCCGCCGCCCTTTGGCATATACCAGATTTGCCTGTATAAAAAACGGGTCCTCGGTCCACTTCAGCCGCTGCAGTTTTCCAGCTGAAATATCTGCCGATACCACGCAGCGGGGTAAAAGCGTAACACCAAAGTTTTGTTTCGCGAGATTGCGGATCATGGAAACGCTACCCATATGCTGCTGCCCAGTGGGAGAGACGCCATGTACGGCAAGGAGTTGTTTGAGTGCCTTGGCATAACAGCAGTTTGGGTATGTCAACATCAGCATTGCATTCGCCAGATCGACAGGCGTAATCACTGCCCGGCTGGAGAGTGGATGATGCGGGTGGGCAACAAAAACAAGTTCCTCCATAAACAGCGGAACGGCAGTCAAGCCGGAGGTTTGTGCGGCATCTATCGTATATAAATATGCGATATCCATTTCGCCATCTCTCAGCATTGTCGGGAAAAATGAGCAATCAGAAATTTGTATGGATAACTCAACGGAAGGTTGTGCTGTCGCATATTCCTTAAACACGTTTGCCATGCTGTATTGGCCAATGGATTCTGCCGCGCCGACACGCAACAGCCCTTGTACGGGCAAATCGTGCTCAATTTCACCGCAAGCCTGCGCATAAAGAGACAACATTTTTTCTGCATAACTGAGAAATCGCAGCCCGTCTGCTGTAAGGCAAATGCTGTTGCCGCGGCGCTCTACCAGCTTGACGTGGAGTTCCTCCTCCAAGGTCTTCATATGTCCCACAAGCGTGGAAGGCGCATAATTCAGTCGTAATGACGCGATGCTGTAGCTTTTTTCTTTTGCCAACGTCAAAAACGTTTCCAAATGTTTCGTATCCATAGGGCTCCAGAAATTGTTTGTTTTTTCACATAAGAGTAGCATGTTTTAATAGGTCTGTCAAAAAGGGGCCTTTGCGGGCAAGCCGCAAAAGCCCCGGAACCAGTTATGCCGGTATTCAATCCGTAACGACACTCTGGCCGGCGATCCGTCCAAATGTCAATGCGTCGGCAGTGGCGTTACCGCCCAGACGGTTGGAGCCGTGGATACCCCCCGTTACTTCGCCGGCTGCAAAAAGGCCTGGCATGACGGCCCCATTCTCGTCTAGAACGCGGGCGTCGGTGTCAATGGTGATTCCACCCATCGTATGGTGAATAGAGGGCGCACGCGGCGTCGCATAGAAGGGACCCACCTCTATAGCCTTGTCAAACAGTTTGCGGCCAAACACAGGGTCGTTTTGATCCGCCACCATCTGATTATATTCGGCGACCGTTTGCTGCAGGCTTCCCGCCGGCATGCCCAACTGTTCCTCCAGGCCAGCCAGCGTATCGGCTTTATAGATCCTGCCCAGTGAAACGAGCGTTTCCACATTTTCATCAAAGGAATTATACTCTTCCACGATAGTGGAATCGTTGATATCGTATACCAGCGCGTCCTGCTGCTGCTTAATGGCCGCAACAAACTCATCACGCCTTGCGTCCTCGTTGATGAAGCGCTTCCCATTCTTGTTTACAACGATCACGTCATCCAGACCGGACATTTTACGTGCCCGTCCCTGCAAAGCGCCCGATCCAGGGGTTGCAAGGGGGTACACCTGTATGTATTCCATGCCGGTCGTGCCCGCACCAATCACCGTCGCCATCAGGATACCGTCCCCTGTGGCGCCAGGCTGGTTGGTGGATACCATATCCGGAGTCAGCGCCGGGTTATACTCCGCGCGCATCTCTTTGTTGTTGCTGAATCCTCCTGTTGCCAGCACAACGCCTTTGCCGGCGCTGAACCGGTATTCGCTGCCGAATTGATCATACGCCGTAACGCTTGTCACTCTGCCATTCTCCACATTTAAGCTGTCAGCTTTCATGTTGGTTTTAATGATTACGTTAAGCTCCATTGCTTTGTTATACAGCGGTTCAATAATGCCTGTGCCCGCGGGTGCGGCAATCTGATGGGTGCGCTGCCAGAGCGCGCCTGCACCTTGGCTGACTTTGTCGCTAAGCGGCGCGCCCAGTTCCGCAAGCCAATGAAGCGTATCAAGCGTATTTTCCGCATACTTGCGGATAAGCGGTATAAACCCTATCTTGTCCCCGCCATTGTAGGTCTGCAGCGCATGCCATTCCGCGCAGTCAAACAGCGTCTCTGAGCCGGAAGCCTGATATGATTCATACGCGGCCTTGACATCGGCAATCAGCTTTGCGTGATCATCGTTCACGGGCTCTTCCGCTATCGCCTTTTCCACAGCCGCTTTAAGCGTATCCGTCATGGGCAGGGCTTCCTGCCTATCCGGGTCGGCGGTGTTGTACGCGCTGGCGCAGCGTACGGTGTTACCGCCAACGACCGGCATCTTCTCCAGAACGATTACGCTGGCGCCCGCCTGTGCGGCGGTTACCGCAGCGCTCAGGCCTGCCCCGCCCGCACCAATTATGATGACATCCGCGGTTTGCTCTGTCACCTGCGCACTCTTCTCTGCCTTGGGTGGTACCTGCGCCTGCAAGGCGGAAGGGTCTACGCCTGCCTGGGTTACGCAGTCCGCCGCGGCACTTTTAAGCGCGTTGCTGGTAACCGTAGCGCCCGAGATGGTGTCCACATTGAGCGTCTGGTAAGCTACGATATCCTTGCAAAGCAAGGGAATTGCGGCTTCGCCCAAAAACTTGGTTTCGGAATGTTTGGTGACATTGACGGAGACGATGCTTGTTTCATCAAACGTCATTTCAACATTCATATAATCGTTGTTCCCGTACACAGAGGTCGTATACGTGCCGGGTTTAAATGTGACATTGCCCGTTTCGGGAGATTCCCCCTTTGCCTGTGAAAGTGCTGAATTTACTGCCTGAATGATTGCCTTTGAGCTAAGCGTCGCACCGGAAACTCCATCCACTGCGGTGCTTTGCGATTTTACAATCTCGCCGGGCAGCGAATCTATAGCCTTAGAGCCTACACCCTCCGTCTCTTTGTTTGCCGTAACCATAACGTTCAGAATTGCGCTGGCGTCGACTTCTACGGAAACCTCAACCGGTCCACCGTATCCTTGAGCGCTTGCCGTATACGTGCCAGGCGTATAAACGCCCGCCACGGCGGTCTCCGGTGTCTGAGCGGTCGGCGCGCTTACAGGCTGGCAGCCTGCCAGCATCATAAATGCGCATACACCTGCCAGCAGCCGCAATGGTTTCTTGAGATTGTACATAACGATACCCCCTTTTGTAGTGTGCCGGATGCCGTTTGTGATTTTTGCAACAAGCACATACGTATTATATTGTAAATTGATTGGTACAGGGGGATGGATAATCCGAATAACTTTTCGCATATTTCGAGTTGCTTGAACGATGGTATGCGTTCTAGACGGGGTTTAGAGCGGCTACTCAGCAAGAGAAAAACTCAAAAATGTGCAAGTGTCTATATCAGATATTGCAACAAAGAAATGTATCCGTTTGAGTCCGGAAGTGAAGTGGATTCGGACGGTGTTACCTCTGGAGCCGGGTATACTATTGTGAAGGAATTGGATGGGTACAAGCTGGCCCGCAAGCAGTTGGGTTTGCCGAAACCTTCCCTCGGCATATGATGATTTTTCCTCTGCTATGCCAAAAGAGGGGGTGGCTCTTCTCCCAGTGCAGATTGCAAACCTGAACCAGTATCAACAGCTGACGCATTACCGCATTCGGGACGCAGTAACAACACAGATTGGCGTTGTAAAGCTCGCATCTAATGGATGCGAGCGCAACGTTTCGGATAAAACCGAAGTGCTGTTTGACTATTAAACGGGAACACAAGACACAAGGCCTGCGGTAAGGCGTTCTGCGTTTCACCAAGGGGCAGGTTCATATAGTAGCCTTCATAATCGTCATGAGTCTGAGGCTTATGCTACGGATTTTCCGCTACAGGTACTACATCAGCTTGTAACGTTGTCTCTGCTTCTGTAGCGCAGCCGACTCGGAGACGCACAAAATGCGGCGGTATGCGTATACTGCCTACCGCCGGGTGCCATAGAAAAAGAGCGCAATGGTTCCCGGCCCAACATGGGCCCCTGTCACAGGCTCATAACAGGTGATGATCATTTCACCCTGATGGCCGCTTTCGCGGATTTTCTGTGCAACGTAACGGGCATCTTCTTCGCTGTCCGCGTGTGCGATGCCTACGGGAGCATTTTTATCCGCAACCAATGCTTCATAACGCTGGATCAGTGCCTGAAGCGCCCTTTTTCTTCCGCGCTCTTTATGGTGGATTACGATTTTGCCATCATGATCGCCCATCAGTATTGGCTTGATCTGCAGAACATTTCCCACAAAGGCCGCTGTGCCGGAAATTCGCCCGCCTCTTTTCAGGTAGAAGAGATCTTCAACGGTGAAATACTGGCAGATAAAAGCGCTGTTGTTCTGTGTGCTCGTGGCAATTTCTTCAAAATCAAAGCCGGCTTGATTCATACGTGCCGCGTGAAGTACCGGCAATCCCTCTCCGAGCGATGCAGCGCGGGTATCAATGACGGCGATCTTTCTTTGGGGGAAACGCTTGCGCATTTCTTCCGCTGCGAAAACCGATCCCTGATATGCGCCGCTAATGCCGCTGGACATACCAACGTAAATAATATCAGTTCCCTGGGTAAGGAAGGGTTCGAAAGCCTGGCAGAACGAATGCGTATTTACCATGGACGTGTGGGCAATGGCCCCCTTTCGCAATGCTGCATAAAATGGCGCTCCATTGAACGGCTCATTGTTGCTTTGCGGGGATGGATACTCAACGCCGTCAACAGTATAATGAAAGGGAATCACTTCAATGTTCAGTTCCCTAAGCATTTCTTCGGGGAGGTTGGCAGAGGTGTCGGTAATAATTTGAATCATGCTATTCTCCTCTTTCTGTGCCCCAGAAGAACAATGCAACTGTTCCGGGTCCGGTGTGGCTCCCAATGGTCGTGCCTATATTGTTGATCAGGACTTTTCCGTTAAGGTTTTTAAACCGTTCCTCCACAAGGCTCGCAACCATGCGCGCGTCTTCATAGCAAGCGGATTGCGAGATAAAGCATTTACCGGAATAGTCCAGCCCGTTTTGGGCAAATGCCTCCATTCGATTTACGATCTCGCGAATAACACGGCGCTTTGTACGTATCTTTTCGCGCGGGATCAGCCGACCCAGATGATCCATATTCAGCAGCGGACAGATATTTAGAATCGTACCGAACATACCTGCCGCTTTAGAAATTCTGCCGCCATTCACATAGAATGTGAGGTCTGTTGAGAAAAACCAATGGTGCAGCCGCAGCCTGTTTTTAATAACCCAATCATGAACTTCGTCGATCGTCTTCCCGGTGTCGCGCAGGTCGGCCAGCGTATCCATCAGCAATCCATAACCTGAAGAAGCGCCAAGCGAATCAACGATATAAACCTTACGCTCGGGGAAGCGCTCTCTTGCAATCATTGCGGCGCTTTGGGCTGAATTGTATGTACCCGATAACCCTGACGACAGGCATACATGCAAAATATCATTCCCCTGCTCCAGCATTGAGGAGAAGTAATCTAAGTATTCTGTAATGTTAACCTGAGAGGTTCTGGTTTTTGCGCCTTGTGCCATGGCTTTATAGAACTGGTCAAATGGCATGGACTGGCCCAAATCGTCCAGGTACTCTTTATCATGAACAAAGTAATGAAAGCAGATGAAAGAAATGCCGCGTTTTTCAAAGTGTTCTTTTGTCAAATCGGCCGTGGAGCAGCAACTTAACACATACGGATGATGCATAATTTTCTCCTTCCTGATATCAAGCCGGTGTTTTTCTTTCGTTATCTTAGCTGTCGGCATGGCGAAGTACAACCTACTTTTTATCCGAACAAAACGCAAAAGAGTAGAGGCGCATAGTAAAACGCCCTACTCCTTTGGTGTTTTGGGTCTACAAATCGGAGACTACGGTTTTTTCTTCTCTCCTTTGATTTTGAAGCTTAGTAAAACTACGATTTGTGCCGGTATGGCAACAAGGAAAAGCTGCCAGGGGCGGTATTTGATCAGCGCGATATAGATTGCGGCGATCAGGCTAAAAACCAAAGCGGAAACAATCAACAGATTGCGTTTTCCGTGGTTCCAAACGCAGTTTAGAACAAGAAGGGTGATCAGGGAAACGGGAACAGCGTATGCAAATATACTCCATTGAACAGTTCCCAATACCCAGAAGATGATAAAGACCAGGGTTGCAACAGTCCAAATCCCCGCGACAGCTACCATGATGATGGCAGAGGGATTATATTTGCGGACAGCGCCGCCTTGTTTTTTTTTCTGGGGGGCATCACAGTAATCGCATGTATTTAATAAATCATCAACGGAAACGTTGAAGATTTCAGCCATTCGCTTTAGAACAAGAACATCCGGAACAGATTCCGCGCGTTCCCATTTGGAAATTGTCTTATCGGAATAATTCAATTTCTCACCCAGTTCCGCCTGCGTCATATTTGCATTTGTGCGTTGCCTGATGATATTGC
>JAEYLA010000212.1 GCA_023461495.1 Bacillota bacterium
GCCGGAGAAAGAAGCGCCGGGTCTACTTCGGCGGCCATGGCAAACTCGCTTAGATTTGCGGTGGAGAAGCTGACCTCGCCGCCGTTCAACGCAAGCAAGGCGATAAGGCCTGCGGCAAGCAACAGCACAATTAGCAATGCAATCAGCCAGCTTTTGCCCTTTTTGGGTTTCATAGATGATTGGGCGGCGGCATTCGTGTATGTGGAAGAATAAGCGGGCGCACCATAACCGGAAACCGGAGGAGCCTGTGTGCCGGGAGGCGTTACATGCGTACCATCCTCCTGCGCGGATTGCAGGGGAGCGCCGCAGGAGGCGCAAAAATGCCCTGGCGTTGTAACGGGCGCACCACAGGAGGCACAGAATTTAGGGAGTGATTCAATCATAAGTATCCTCCTTTTTTGACGCATTTTTTCTTACTATATTCATAAGCCGCCATTCCATGATCAAGCATAAGAACACGAAAAAACGAGCCGCTTTTATCTAAACGGCATCTAGCGCTTCGCGCTACGCATGCCTTTCGCTTGACGACGGCGTCGTCCATCAGCAGGCGCTGATAGGTTTCACTTTCCATCGCATAGAGGGCGATTTTTCCATCGGCGTCATAGTGGATGCCCCAGCCGTACTTTTTGGGCAGCGGGGAGGCGCGCAAACAGGCTTTGGGCGTGGAAAAGAAAGAGCTCCACAACGCTTTGCGATGTTCTGCATCCTGCGGAAATCATTCTGGATGAGTAGTTAGCTTCATGTAAATACAACAACGCCCTGCCGCTTTTAAAGGGCAGGGCGCAAACGAGGCTATATATTCGGCATGCTGCTGGCGCCAATGATAGTCTCTCCGGCATATGCCCGGTATACGGTCTTTGCAATAGGAACCGTCTTGACCGCAACGCCGTTTTTGAGATAAGTAGCGTAGGACTGCCACATAGAACCGGATTTACGCTCCACAAACACTTCCTTATAGCCTGCGGGCTTTGTCGGATCCACCGTGTACTTCATGGGGCCGGAGGGGGAGACACCACCGGTATGCTTTGAAGAAAGCTGAATTTCATCGTATTCTTCCGGAAGAGGCGTGCCATAGAGTTCAAAATGGATGGTTTTATCGCTGTCATCCACCCACGCAAAGATGTAAACCGGTGCATTCGTATTGTTCTTCCACTGGAAGTCAATGCGCCCGCTGTCGATTGTAGCGTCAAGTCCGCCGTCCACATAGGATAGACGTCCGGAATGGCCCTGCCGGTAAACAATCTCAAGATCCGCCTTCAATACGCTCAGGTACATGGTCGTGGAAACCTGGCATACGCCGCCGCCTGCCTGATCCTCCGTGCGGCCCTGCACGATGGCGGGCGCGGGCTTCCAGCCTCCGCCGTAGGTACGGTGGCCCAAAGTATCGTTGGTGGAGAATACCTCGCCCGGCTGCAGCACGGTGCCGTTGATGAGGCCGACCGCCTTTTTGATGTTGTACACGCGCGTACCGCGGTTGTACGGGGACTTATTGAAGGATGTCTTTGAACTTGCGCGCAGCACAACCTGCTGCTGGATATCTGCGAGCGTCACTTGGGCTTTGAGCGCTTCCACAGGAATTTCCGTATCCGTATATTCTCCGCTTTGCGCCATAGCAAGGAGCGTTTGTGTGAGTGTTTCCTGGTCAACTTCGTATCCGTCCTGATCCGGTTCATAGCGGAACCGCTGCTCCGGCGTAGTGGAGGCGGCGGCCTTTACATACGCATCCTTTTTCTTCTCGGCTTCCGTCACTGCGGATTTGTCAATGAGCATATGAAATTGCGCGTCCGCGGCAGGAACGTCGATTTGCTTTGCAAGAGAAGCCACAAAAGCGGAAACAGCCCCTGCATCCGGCGTGCCGGTGGTCGTAAAGCTGGCTTTGTTCATGCGGATGTTTTCAAGCTCCGCCTGCAGTTCGTCTAAGGTGCCGCTTCTCGCTAAAGAAAAAGCTTCCTCCAGCACGGCTTCGGTATCGAACTTCATTTGAAATGCGTCTGCATTTACAGGATAGTCCTTACCGTCATAGGTAAGGCGCAAAGAGATTGCTTGAAGCTGCTTCTGCTGCGCCGCCTCCACGGCCGCGCGCGCCTCGTCCCTTGTCAGCCCGCCAACGGCAACAGCGTCGATCATCACGCCGTCGGGCAACACCGCGGAGTTGATGATGCTCAGGCGCAGCGCTTCATCCCGTTCCAGCTTTTGCTGATACAGGATGCCCGCAATAATTCCGGCCATTACAAAGAGCGCCACAAGCACGATCCATATGAGGCGTTTCTTGCCGGCAGCAGGCTTAATTTCAGCAGATTCAGGGTTTACAGGAAGACTGGTTTCGCTCATATATACTCCTTTACGCATAAGCGGGGTAAGGAACAACCTCTCTGTATGCGGTTTTATAGATATAAATCATTTTTATTATAATGTCGCTGTGCGTGGGTGTAAACAAACAAACGACAGAATTCCAAATCATTTGCAGCATCCCGGGCTGCCATAAGAAGCGGTTTATACAGCTCCGGCGCAGGTTGACGGTGATTATTCCGGGCAGTACAATACTCTCATAGTAAAAAACGCCATAAAAGGGTAATCTAAGCACCGGCGGCTTTGAAACATCGCGGCCTGATGCTTGGTGCAAGTTGGAGGAAGCAATGAAACATGGGTTTGTCAAGGTAGCGGCCGGCACGCCGCAAATCCGCGTTGGAGACTGCGCGTACAACGCGGCGCGCATAGAAGAGATCATCCATCGCGCGGCACAGGGGCGTGTGCGCGTGTTGCTGCTGCCGGAGCTGTGCCTGACGGGATACACCTGTTCGGACCTGTTCCTGCACGACGCATTGCTTGATGCGGCGGAGCGGGAGCTTATCGCTCTGTGCGCAAAAACAAAGCGTCTCGATATGCTCGTAGTGCTCGGCGTACCGCTTCGACAGGAAGGCAAGCTCTATAATTGCGCTGCTATTTTATATAACGGAAAGATCCTTGGTGTGGTGCCAAAAACGCATCTTCCCAATTACGGGGAATTTTATGAGCTGCGCCAGTTTACTCCCGCGCCACGGAGACAAAGTGAGATATTGATCGATGGGGAGACGACGCCCTTTGGCACACGGCAACTGTTTCGCTGTGCAACATTCCGGGAGCTTTGCGTGGGCATAGAAATCTGCGAGGACCTTTGGGTGCCAAGCCCGCCTTCCAACACGCTTGCAAACGAAGGGGCTACCGTCATCCTCAACCTTTCCGCAAGCGATGAGACGGTCGGCAAGGACGCATATAGGCGGCTGCTCGTAAAAGGTCAAAGCGCAAGGCTTTGCTGTGCTTATCTTTACGCGGACGCAGGGCATGGAGAGTCTACAACGGATTTGGTGTTTGCAGGGCATAACCTGATTGCAGAAAACGGCGCAATTCTCAAAGAAACGGAGCCGTTTGCCGGGGACACACCGTATATTGAAACAGAAATCGACTGTAAACGCCTGATCCACGAGCGCAGGAGGCTGACAACGTTCAGCTTTGAGCCGCAGGAAGGGCATACGCCCTGCCTGATTACGGAATTTTCCCTACCGGTGGAGGAAACAACGCTCACAAGGGAGATTTCCCCTGCGCCGTTTATCCCGCACGATCAAAATGACCGCAACGAGCGGTGCGAAGACATCCTGCGTATTCAGGCGCACGGGCTGAAAAAGCGCATCCAGCATACCAACTGCAAGACTGCGGTCATCGGCATTTCAGGCGGATTGGATTCGACGCTTGCCCTCCTTGTTGCCGTGCGTGCAATGGAGCTTGCGGAGAGACCGGCTTCGGATGTTTTGGCTGTCACCATGCCGTGCTTTGGCACCACGGGCCGCACGCGTTCCAATGCGGAAAATCTGTGCGATTGCTTGGGCATCCCCTGCAGGACGGTCGATATCACGGCCTCGGTAAAACAGCACTTTCAGGACATCGGCCAGCCGGAAGGCGTGTTTGACGTTACGTTTGAAAATGGACAGGCCCGCGAGCGTACGCAAGTGCTCATGGATATCGCCAACCAGACCGGCGGTCTTGTCGTAGGGACGGGCGATCTTTCCGAGCTTGCGCTTGGCTGGGCGACATACAATGGCGACCATATGTCCATGTATGCCGTAAATTCGTCCGTACCCAAGTCCCTTATCCGGCACATCGTAAAGTATCTTGCGGATACCGCAAAAACAGATCAGTTGCGGGATGTGCTCATGGACATTCTCGATACGCCGGTAAGCCCGGAACTTCTGCCTGCAAACGATGGGCAGATCACGCAGCAGACGGAGGAACTGGTGGGGCCGTATGCGCTGCACGACTTTTTCCTGTATCATATGATCCGCTGGGGCGCAACGCCGGAGAAGGTGCTGCGCATGGCAAAATACGCTTTTTCGGGAACCTACACGGAGAAAACCATCCGCCATTGGCTGATCGTGTTCTGCAAACGGTTCTTCAGCCAGCAATTCAAACGTTCCTGCCTGCCGGACGG
>JAEYLA010000213.1 GCA_023461495.1 Bacillota bacterium
GCGGTGATGTCCTGTTCGCGCAGCGCCTTGGCGTAGCTTGTAAGCCGCGCGCACAGCGCATCCACTTCCTCCGCGAGGTATTCGCGGTTTTCTAAAAACAGCTCCGCCCACATGTCCACCTTCAGGGTGGCGACCCGCGTCATATCCCGGAGGCTGCCTGCGGAAAAGCCGATGTGCCGGACCGAGGAGGGGCTTTGCGCATACGCGCTTGAGAGCACATGCGCAAGCTGCGAGGTGTAGGCGATCATATGGTCGTGCTCATCCGGCTGCGTCCACTTTAAAAAGCCGAAGCCCATCGTGCGGAACAATTCCGTAAGCCGTACCTTAAGCGCAGCATCGGGCGCTTCCTCAGGCGTTAAAAGCATAGAGGCCCCGCGGAACAGGTCGCGGTCTGCATTGAAGTACCCAAACCGCGCGACGCCCGCCATGGGATGCCCGCCGATATAGGTAAAGCCGTGCGCTTTTGCAAGCGGGGTGATGCCCGCGCATACATTGCGCTTGACGCCGCACAGGTCGATCACTACAGCCTCGCGGGAAATATAGGACGCGTGCTGCTCTACCCATTTTACCGTATCCGCCGGGTAAAGCGCCACAAATATCCAATCGCACAGCGGAATGGTTTCCTCCGTCAGCTCCCCCTCCAGCACGCCCTCAGAAAGGGCCGCCCGCATGGTTTCGGCGCCGTTGTCAGCACCGAAGATTTTGCAATCCCCATATGCATGGAGCGCCTTTGCGGCCGAGCCGCCGATGAGCCCCAGCCCCGCGATGCCTGCCGTAAACCCCATGTCCGCTTACCAGCCCTTCATCGTTTCGCGGATACATTGGAGCTTTTCGGAAAGCGCCGCAAATTTCTTGGGCGTTAAGGACTGCGCGCCGTCGCACAGGGCGTGCGGAGGGTCGTTGTGCACTTCAATGATCACGCCGTCCGCACCCGCCGCCGTCGCCGCCAGCGCCATAGGGGGGACCAGGTGCCATTTGCCCGTGCCGTGGCTCGGATCCACAATGACGGGGAGATGGGAAAGGCCTTTTAAGACCGGTATGGCGGAAAGGTCCAGCGTGTTTCTTGTGTAGGTTTCAAAGGTGCGGATACCGCGCTCGCATAAAATCACCTGCTCGTTGCCGCCCGCCATCAGGTATTCCGCGCTCATCAACAATTCTTCAAATGTGCTCGAAAGCCCGCGCTTTAATAAAATCGGTTTTCTCAGGCGGCCAAGCTCTTTTAAAAGTTCAAAGTTCTGCATGTTGCGCGCACCGACCTGAATGAGGTCCACCTCGTCGAATACGGGCAGCTGCGAAATATCCATGATCTCCGTCACGATGGGAAGGCCGGTCTCTTTTTTTGCCAGCAACAGCAGCCGGATGCCCTCTTCGTGCAGGCCCTGGAACGCGTAAGGGGAGGAGCGGGGCTTGAACGCGCCGCCGCGCAGCATATTTGCGCCAGCTTCCTTCACCTGCTTTGCGACGGTGACGATCTGCTCTTCGGACTCTACCGAGCAGGGGCCGGCGATGAGCATGTAATTGCCGCCGCCGATCTTTGCGCCGCTTATGTCCACCACAGTATCGAGCGGATGAAAATGCCTGCTGGCGTTCTTGTACGGCTCCTGCACGCGCTTGACGTCCGCCACGATATCAAGCGCCTTGATCATTTCCATATCCACCTGGGTGGTGTCGCCCACCAGGCCCAGTATGGTATGCGTTTCGCCGGTGCTCTCATGGATGTCAAGCTGCTTGCTCTTGAGCCAGTTCAGCAATGGCTTCAATTGCTCCCGTGTGACATTGGGTTTGATGATGACGATCATGACGCTTACCTCTCTATTTTTAAAAATTGTGCATACTTCTGTATAAAAAAACTCCGCAGCCTTTGTCTAGCTGCGGAGCTTCGTTTACAGTTCACGCTTGATGCGCATGTCCTGTTTTCTCTTTATGCAGCCAAACAACAATGAGCCTTGCGAAAAAAGTAAGCAAAGCCAAAGTAGTAATAGCTGCTAAAGTACAAGTTTGCCATGCGCCTCTCCTTGAAAATTGCGGGGTTTTTCATCCATTCCCCCTGTTATGTGTGCTATGCTACCATAACGCCGCGCGTTTGTAAATAGTATATTATTTTGTTGCACAGAAGAAATCCCCGGATTTCTGTTCCTGTTGTCCTTCTTCCGCTTCCGATCCCGATATTTCTCTTGACATGGGACGAGCGTTTGGTTATAATCAATGACGCGCCGCAAGTTGCGGTATGCGCTGTTAGCTCAGCTGGATAGAGCGTTTGGCTACGGACCAAAAGGCCAGGGGTTCGAATCCCTTACAGCGCGCCATACAAAACTCCCAAACGTTTTGCGTTTGGGAGTTTTTGTTATGCTGAAAGGCTCCTATGAGGGAGCGCCGTTCAATCCGGCATCTTCACAGGGCTGCGTTCCAACGCCTTTTGGTTTTCCATCATTTTTTGCTGGAGCCTCTGATAGCGCGCTTTGGATTCATAGAGGATGACGTCACATGATAGCAGGGTTTTTCATAACCGGCTCGGGGAAGGTATGGATGATCCGCGGAAGGCTTCTATCGGTCTCCCAGCATTTTTATATGACTGGCACCCTCAAAATCCCTGGACTTACATATTATATGCTTCCTTTGATCTATATTTTCAAAAGAATAAAAAATTGCGCAATTTATAAAATAATTTGTCTAAACTTGTCCCATTTGGATGGCTGTCCCGTGTTTATAGGTCATGGGCGTAGTTTACGTCCAAATTAAAAAAACATGGGGGTATTTTT
>JAEYLA010000214.1 GCA_023461495.1 Bacillota bacterium
GCACGCTTGTATGGAGGATATGCACGGGACGGAGCACCAACTTTGAAATACCAACGCCAAAAAGTGCGGAAAGAATGAGCGCAAGTCCAAGCATTAGCACCAGCCGCTGGTACAGCTGATCCTGGCCTTCAATCAGCTCCCGTTCCGGCATAACGATCAGCACCAGCCAATTGATGTTGGCATTCCCCTGATAAGAATATTGGCTGAGACTCAGATATTGATCGACTCCGCTAATTTTATGTTTCCAAATGCCGATAGACGCGGCATCGGGCGTCTCCTCCTTAGCAAGCTTGTCCCAGCACTGCATCAGCACGCCGGGGACAGCTGCAGCATGGATGCGCTCCAATGTATCCCCATTTTTATGGAACAATGCCTGGGAAGGATCGGCGCTGGCAACAAGGAGGCCGTTTTGTTCAAGCAGAAAGACCTCTGACCCGGGCGTAACCACAAGCCCGTCCAGATAATCCGATAACTTATTGAGTAAAATGTCCGCCCCGAACACGCCTATGACGTTGCCGGATACATCCAGTAACGGTACCGACGCCGTGATGGCGAGCGCGGATTCATTCATACTCCCATAAGCGTTTGACCAATAATTTGTCTTCGTTTCCTTGGCTGCGGAATACCAGGAACGGGTTCTCGGATCAAAATTCGGAATGCGGTTGACCGTCCCCATGATATTCCCATATTCATCCGCCGCATTTACAACAAGCGCGCCTTGCTTCATCCCCTCGGTATAGGAGATGGTATACCCGCTGCCGGTATCGCCTGAAGAAACAATGCCTCCGTTTTCATTCGCATAGTACGCATAATCCACCGAAGGATCCCGCGCCACTTCCACCATAAGCAGCCTGCCCAACTCCTCCGGATTCTCAAGATCGATCTCGCCGTTTTTCGCAAGCGTCATGTTCACCGCATTCATGAAATCCGGGGATTGCAGGTAATAATCAAGATGGCCTGTAATGTTTTGCCGGACCCGGTCCGTAATGCCCCGCGCACGCGCATGCGCAACCTCGTCAATAAAACCCGAAAGCTGTACATATACCGCGACGGTAATAAACAGCACAACAAGGAGAAACGCATACAAAATCAATATGCGCAAACTGGTCCGGTTGATCATTTTTTGAATGCTCTTCATCATACGTCACCGTCCTGTCCCCGAGGTGTTGTACTAAATATAAACCGGTCATCGCGTCTATGACCGGTTTACGTTTAATTTTTTTACTTTTATTTGTATAATATTACAAATATGTAATTTTTTATTCAGAGAACAGTGCCGTTTTATTTTGTTCCAGAACCGGGAGCTTACCCAGATATGTTGCAATATCCTTTGGCGCGGGGAGTCGTTCCACCCGAAGATCCCGCCCCAAAAACACGCGCTTGCTCATCGCCCCGGCGCCATGCGCCATGATGCTTACGGTCTCTTCCATCATATCCACGTTATAAACGCATTCCCTGCCCGGGATGGCGTATCCCACGTTTTCCAGGTTGCCGCGCATATACTTCTGGCGGTACATGTAATAAGGCCGCATGCCCATTGCCCTTGCATGTTCCCGGCCCAGCTCCACCATGCGTTCTGCTTCCCCGGCCTCTGCCAGCGGATACAGCGCTATCTTTTCTTTCAGGCGTGAGGAACGCTTGACAGCTAGCGTATGCACGGTGAGATTATCGGGCGCAAGCAGAGCGATTTGCCGGAGCGTATCCTCAAATTCCAGAACGCCTTCCCCCGGAAGGCCTGCGATCACATCCATGTTGATGCTCGAAAATCCGATTTCCTTTGCCATCCGGTAAACACAAACGATATCCTCAGGCGTGTGTTCCCGCCCAATTCTTTGGAGCGTTTCCTGCCTCATGGTCTGGGGATTTAAAGAAATGCGCTGCACACCGCCGGAATGAAGTGCAAGCAGCTTTTCTTTATTTAGCGAATCAGGCCGCCCCGCTTCCACCGTCAGTTCGTCTCCAAAGCCGCCATAGGTTTCTAAAAGATGCTCAATCAACATTCTCAGTTGATTGGCCGAGAGCACAGTAGGCGTGCCGCCGCCGATATAGGTGCTGCGCACATGGAAGCCCGCTTCCTTTATGATAGAAGCGCTGAAGAAGATTTCCGCAAGAAGCGCTTCAAAATAGCTGTCCGGTACGCCCCTATCTCCCGATACCACCGAAGGAAAGGAACAGTACAGGCAGCGTGTCCGGCAATACGGGATGCCCACATAAAGGCTGACGGCATCCGGCGTTACGCTCTTAAGGATGGGCTGCTGCACGCCTACAATATCAGAAGCAAGCGCTGTCTTCTGCTCTGAAACATCAAATTCCTGCAAGAATATACGCTGTGCTTCCGGCATGCCTTCCTCTTCCATCAGCTCGCGCAGCAATTTTGTTGGACGGATACCCGTGAGCGAACCCCACGGCAGAAGCACCTCCGGCTCCAGCCGCCGGAGCACACGGAACAGCGCAATTTTCATGGCGCGCTTTTCCTGCCGCTTGATAAGCAGCGCAGTATCATCGTTCAGGCGTTTGACCGGATAAGAAGAAGACGCATGCTCACCGTTCTTTTTCCCCTCGGCAACCGCAACGGAGCCGTCCTGCTCCAAGGCTACACGAAGCGCATATCCCTGTGCGTCTGCGGCAGCAGTGCCGATTTCCGCCATACCCAAATACGCGCGGACGATCTCCGCAAGGTCGTTGCGGTATTCTTCTCTGTTGGTAAAAAGCGTTACCATCCGTACTCCTTATAGTGGCGGATAAATGTATTGCGTTCCCGCTCCACATCCAGTGTGGTTGTGCGGTTGTGGCCGGGATAGAGCGTATAGTCGCCCGGGAGCGAAAAGAGCTTGTCCACGATGGAACGGTACAGGTCTTGCTCGTCCGACCCAGGAAAGTCCGCCCGCCCTGCGCCAAGCCGGAAGATCGTATCGCCCGTAAACAGGACGCGCGTCCCTTCTTCCAGATAGCAGACGCTTCCACGCGTATGGCCGGGTGTATGGATGACGCGAAGCTTTGTATCACACGCTTCAATCACATCCCCACCCTCAAGCAGCCGGTCGGCTGAAACGGGCGTATTGTGGAAGTTCATCATAACGCCCAGACTCTCGATATCGCTGATGAGCATATTCCGATCTTCCCTGTGGATCAGGACGGGCGCTCCCGTCTTTTGTGCAAGCGCCGCAACGCCGCCGATATGGTCAAAATGCCCGTGGGTCAAAAGAATGTGCGTGCAGTTGAGCCGGTACGTGGAAAGATAGTCCCATACGGGCGCGGCTTCCGCGGGATCTATCAGAATACAAGCGCCGTCATCTTCCCACAAAACATAGCAGTTTACATCCAAGGGGCCGCAGACAATGGTTTCAATATGCATCCTAGAACAACCTCTTGCTTTCAAGCAGTATGGTAACAGGCCCGTCGTTGAGGAGGGATACCTCCATCATGGCCTGAAATTCTCCTGTCTCCACCGGAACGCTTTCCTTGAGCACCCGGATTGCATCCTCATAGAGCGGGATCGCTTTTTCCGGCCGGGCGGCATTGGAAAAGCTTGGCCTGCGTCCATGGCGCGCATCCCCGTACAGGGTGAATTGGGAAACGAGCAATACGCTTCCGCCTTCCTCCGCAAGGGAGCGGTTCATCTTGCCCGCCTCATCCTCAAAGATGCGAAGATTGACGACCTTATCGCAGATGTACTTCACGTCTTCCGCCGTATCCGCATCTTCGATACCTAAAAACACGAGCAGCCCTTTTTCGATGCTGCCCGTTACACGTTCTTCAACTTTCACGTTCGCGCGCCTGACGCGCTGCACAACCGCCCGCATACGTTCTCCTTTTTGGCTCAATGTCCGGCGCGGTACACTTCCGTAACCGTCTTGATTTTTCTGAGATTCTTTATGATATTGTTGAGCTGCGAGGTGTTGGTAATATCAAAGGACATCTGCACATACACCGCGCCGTTCTTATCCGTTTTCGCGTTAATGGTCTTCATATTGACGTTCATGCTTAAAAGCACCTGGGAAACGTCCATCAAAATACCCGGCCTGTCGCCCGCCGTCAAATTGATGTTGGCGGTATAGCTGGACTTTTCATCCACCGCCCACTCCACAGGGATAATGCGCCCTTCATCACCCACAAGCTCCCGCGCGTTGGGGCAATCCTTGCGGTGGATGGAAACGCCGCGCCCGCGCGTGATGTAGCCGATGATATCATCTCCCGGAACCGGCGCACAGCAATGCGCAAAGCGCACCATCATATTGGGCTCTCCATGCACGATGACACCGTGCATGCCGGTGGACCTGTGCTCTGTTGGACGCTGCTGGATGCCGCCATTTTCCTCAATGGCACGCATGCGCTGGAGCATTTCCTCTTCCTGCGCCTGCTTGCGCTGCTTTTCCATTAGCCGGTGCAGCACCTGGCCGGTGGAAATGCCGCCATAGCCGATGGCGTTGTAAACGTCGTCCATACTGCTCATATTGAGCTTCTTTAAAAGGTCCGCATAGAATTCCGGCTTTGTCAGCTGGGAAAGCTGCTGGCCGTGACGCTTTGCGGTGCCTTCAAGCATCTCGCGGCCCTTCTGGACGTTTTCTTCCCGGTTGGCCTTTTTGAACCATTGGCGGATTTTGGACTTCGCCTGCTGGGTCTTTACAATGTGCAGCCAATCACGGCTGGGCCCAAGCTGGTTGGATGAGGTGATAATTTCCACCACATCGTTGGTCTTGAGCTTATAATCAAGGCGCACCATGCTGCCGTTTACCTTTGCATGCTGGCAGCGGTGACCGACGTTGGTATGGATGCGGTAAGCAAAATCGAGCGGCGTGGAGCCGGTGGGAAGGTCTAAAATCTCTCCGCGCGGCGTCAATACAAACACGTACTCGCTGAAGAAATCCTTCATGACGCCGTCCACAAAGTCCCGCGCACTGTCGGCATCATTATCAAGCTCCAGCGCCTGCCGGAGCCATGCCATTTTGCCGTCAAGATCGTCCTGATTGCCGCGGCCTTCTTTGTACATCCAGTGCGCCGCGATACCGTATTCCGCCGTACGGTGCATTTCAGCGGTACGGATCTGCACCTCAAACGGCAGGCCATGGTCGCCAAAGAGCGTGGTGTGCAGCGAGCGGTACATGTTGGTCTTCGGCATGGCGACATAGTCTTTGAACCGCCCCGGCATGGGCTTCCATACGGAATGGATCACGCCAAGCGTGGCGTAGCAGTCGTTGACCGTTTCCACGATGATGCGGATGGCGATGAGATCATAGATTTCATCAAGCGGCCTACTCTGCTTGGTCATCTTCCGGTAGATGCTGTAAAGATGCTTCGGCCTGCCGTTGATATCCGCAGGAATATTGGCGGCATCAAGGTGCTCCTTGATAATATCTATGGCACTCTTTAAAAGCTCCATGCGCTCCGCCTGGCGCGGCTCGATGGCTGCGCGCAGCTGCTCGTATTCTTCGGGCATCAGGTGCATGAAGGAGAGGTCTTCAAGCTCGCCTTTAATCGCACCCATACCGAAGCGGTGCGCGAGCGGCGCATAAACCTCAAGCGTTTCCTTTGCTTTCCTTGCGCGCTTTGCGGTATCGCAGTATTCGAGCGTGCGCATATTGTGCAGGCGATCCGCAAGCTTGATGATGACCACGCGCACATTGTTCGCCATGGCCAGGAACAGCTTCCTTAAGTTTTCCGCCTGCTGCTCCTGCTTGGTGATAAAGTCCTGCTCTCCGGATTTTGTAAGCTTCGTTACGCCGTCCACCATTGTGGCAATCTCTTCTCCAAAGAGAGCCGATACCTTTTCAACGGTAATATCCTTACCGTCCTCAATGACATCGTGCAATAATCCTGCAATGACGGTGGCGTAATCCATGCCCATTTCATAAAGCATCATTGCGACGGCTTCGGGGTGCATATAGTACAATTCGCCCGATTCACGACGCTGGTCTTTATGGATATCCTTTGCAAAGTTGACCGCCTTTTGCAGCAGGTTCAATTGCTCCGGCGTGAACGTCTTTTTGCAGAGATCATACAGCTGATCTACATGCGGCTGCATAAACTCTTTTCTGACACAAAACCCTGTCGCCTGTTGTTCCATACGCTCCCCTCCTTCCATCCGTTGCATTTTTAAAATAAAGCATAAATCAACGGCTTGGCCGTTGATTTATCTTCGCAAAAGTGAAAATTAAAACTCCATTACGGCACAAACATCATAGTCTTTGAGCAATTCACGGCCGTTGAGGTCCATCAGTTCAATGGCAAAACGCGCGCCGACAACTTCGCCGCCCGCCTGTTCCGCCAGGCGTATCGTAGCAAGCGCAGTGCCGCCGGTTGCCAGAAGATCGTCCACAATGACAATTTTCTGCCCGGGTTTTATGGCGTCTTCATGCACCTCAAGGACGTCGGTGCCATACTCAAGGCCATAAGAATACCGGTTGGTCTTTGCGGGGAGCTTGCCGGGCTTGCGCGCAACGATAAAGCCCGCGCCCATGGCGTATGCAACAGCGGAACCAATGACAAAACCGCGCGCTTCCGGCCCGATAATGAGATCGACCTGCTTGCCTGCAAGCGATGCTACGATGGTATCCACCAGCTCACGATAAGCATCCTTATCCTTGAGGAGTGTCGTGATATCCCTGAAGAGAATACCCTCCTTGGGAAAATCGGGAATATTGCGAATATAGGATTTGAGATCCATGTGTCGTTCCTCCTCAAATATGGATTGAGCCTATCCAATGTTTGCAGCGGCATAAAGTTTGCTTTCCTGCAGGCTGCGCGGGGTAATTTCCGCGGGTGCGGTGATACGGTCATCCTTTGCGTCCCAACGCAAAAAACCAAGTTCCACAAATACCAACAGCGCTAATATGGCGGCTTCCCGGCTGTATACCGTGGGAAGGGAAACCAGTTCCATGCGCGCCGCCGCTCCCCGTTTCAGGCGGGATAAAAACGCCTGATACAGATACCCCATTTCCTCACGCGAAAGCGTAAGCGGCGCAAGCACTTGCTCCTGCCCGTATAATTCCGGCACAAACACAGCGCCCGGACAAAGCCGCGCGGGCAGCGTCATGCCGCCATCATATACGAAAATACGGGCATGCGAAAATGCTGCCCCATCCAAATATGGGGCGAACAGCACGGCGTTGCCTGTGCCGATGCCTGCAGGAAGTGTGTGGAATGCCGCCTCAACAAGGTCAAAAGAGCTTCTGCTATACAGCAGCTTCCGCAAACGCTCCGCTCCGCCTTGGGTAAAGCACAGCACCAGCGTACCGGAAAGTTCCCGCTCCAACGCCTGTATTATGGCAGCGTCCATATCCAAAACAGGAATCGTATCAACGCCACAGGTATCATTATATAAAAAATTTCGAAAAAAAGCATCATAAAATTTCAAAGCGCCGTTTTCAAGCGTTTCCGGCCTTTCCAGTATCGATACCGGATGGATGGCGCGCAGCATCAGCTGCAGGCGCGCCTTGTTCTGCCACACGTTGACCTCCGGCGCATACAGGAAATTCCATTCTCCGCCGCCGCCATATCTCAGGCTTTCTTTCCCTTTGCCAAAGGCAACCATGCGCAGCGCGCGCCCCTCCTGCACCACGTCGGCCCGCAGGTGCGCGCCATCGCGGCCCATGGTTTCAACGCCCTCCATCACAACACGGCCCGCATAAAACACCGGCTGCGGATTGCCTTCTCCATATGGCGCAAGAACGGAAAGCTCCTGTGCCGTTTGCAGCGTCAGCTGTGGAAGGTTCAACACGCATTCATACCGGTATGTCGGCACAAACACGCTTGCGGGATAGGTTTTTGTAAGGTGCGCGTTGAAGTCCGCAGCGAACGCCTCAAATGCATCCAGCTCCATCGTCAGGCCTGCTGCCTGCGCATGCCCGCCAAAGCGCACAAACCGCTCCCCAAAGGCGTCAAGGCACGTATAAAGGTGGACGCCCGGAATGCTGCGGCAGGAGCCGGTAAGCATGCCATCATTCAGATGAAAGAGCAGTACAGGTTTATAATATTCTTCCACCAGCTTGGATGCGACAATGCCGATTACCCCGGGACTCCAATCCAGAGAATATAACAGGATTGCCCTGCGGGTTGCAATGTCCTTTTGCTGCAGCATGCGGCGCGCATCCTGCAGAATGCCCCGTTCCTCTTCCTGACGGCGCTCGTTTTCTTCGTTGAGAATCAGCGCAAGCGCCTGCGCCTTTTCTTCCTCCCGCGCAAGCAGCAACTCCAGAGCCCGCTTTGCGTCCCCCATCCTGCCCGCGGCGTTGATGCGCGGCGCAAGCCGGAACGCGAGCGTTTCACTTGTGACCTCCTGCCCCGCGCTGCCGGAAACAGCAAGGAGTGCGGCTAACCCCGGATGCACTTTTACAAGCGGCAACCCCAGGCTGACGATCGCCCGGTTTTCCCCCCGCAGCGGCACGATATCCGCAACCGTCGCAAGTGCTGCAAGCGGCAGGCAGGCCTGCAATTGCGCCTGCGTTGCTTTGAGCGCCTGTATGAGCTTGAACGCAACGCCTGCGCCGCAAAGATCACGGTTTTGGTAAATGCTATCTTTCCTGTGCGGATTAATAACCGCAACGCATTCTGGCAATTCGTCCGGGCATTGATGGTGGTCTGTTACAATCACGTCCATGCCTAGCTTCGTGCAGAGCGCAACCTCTTCCTTTGCCGCAATGCCGTTGTCTACCGTCACCACAAGGCCGACGCCTTCGGACGCAAGGCGGACAGCCGCCTCCCGGTTCATGCCGTACCCTTCCGCATGGCGGGAAGGCAGATAATACGAGCAATGATGCCCTTCCTGTTGCAAAAAAGAAACGAGTATCGCAGCCGCGCATACGCCGTCGGCGTCATAGTCCCCATAAACGCATACATGTTCCTGGCTGCGCTTTGCCGCCTCCAAGCGGGCGACCGCCTCCTGCATACCCAAAAGGTCAAATGGATTGAGCAACTGCGTTTGTTCCGGACGCAAAAACGCCCTTATCTCTTCAGGCTGCGTCAGGCCCCGGTTGATAAGCAGGGATGCCAACAGAGGGGCGATATCATTTTCCTGCGCGATGCGCCGGACGTATTCGGTATTTTCCTCTAGAAGTGGTTCAAAGCGCGGCATAGAGATTGCTCCCTTAATGAAATAGTGAATTCAGATTGGCGAGGATATTTGTCGCCATGCAAGGAAAAAAGCGCAGGAATACCCATAGGTATTGCGAGCATTTTTGAAGCGGTATGGCGGGAAAGAGGCGCCAAGATATTTCGAAATTTCATTGCGAGAGCAATCTTTCTCCCGCTTAACAAAAAGGCGGGCACGTTTGCCCGCCTTGAGCTTTTATTTCTTTTTCTTGTTCGTTTTCTTTCTGGGCGTCTTAGCGGGAGCCGCATTCATCTGCAACGTTGCCCATAAGGGAGCCGCAAAGAAGATGAGGAGGACACTTCCCGCCACCAGGCCGATGATGCCGGGTACGGCAAACCCCAGCAGTCCTGCGCCGCCAAACACAGCAAGCGCGCACAGCACCAGCGTAAGACCCGCGGCAACCGCAAGCATGTGGGGAAGGTTTGCCATCACCGACGCATTGACAATTGCGCCGCGGCGCTTTTCCGCCTGCGGATCGCCCAGATAACCGTCCCAAATCCGTTCATACAGCACGTAGATGCCATAGACGGCCCAGCCTGCAACCAGCAGCCATGCCGAAATAAATGCGGGAGAGATCACAATGCGCGTAATGCCCATGATTGCAAGCAGCGCAAGCAGCGTACCGCAAACCGTTACAGCGGCGGAAATGCCTGCCTGTACGCCATACCTCGCCCAAGCATAAACAAACGCGACAACACAGGCGGCAAGCGCCGGAAGAAGCAGCGATACAAACAGCGTGCCGCTGTATGCTGCGGTAATTGCCTTGGTAGAAGAAACCTTTGCGCCCGCATAGGTTTTTGCAATGCTCTGTTCGAGCTTCGCTGCAAGCGCGGCGGCATCCCCGCTCTCCTGCAAACGGATTTCAGCAAGGTTGCGCTGGTTCCCCGCCCTTTGCACCTGTGCATTTGCTGCGCCGTTTTCACGCAGCGCGCTTTCAACCACCTTCATGTCATAATCCGCCTTGACGCTGACGGTAATGAGTGTCCCGCCCGTATACGCCGTGCCTGTACGAAGGCCGCCGGATATTGCGCATACGATGGCGCCGATCACAATAAGTGCAGCGAAGAGTACCGCCGCACGCTTCTGGTTCTTCATAACATCCATTTGCGTTTCCTCCTTACTGGGCGGATTTTGCGGCAACAGCCCGGCGGGAAACATAAAGTTTCTTATTGCCGGCCGGAAGCCCCATCAGCAGTGCAAACAATCCGCGCGTTGCAAGCGCATGCAGAAAACTGAATACCGCACCCACGGCGAGTACGCCGCCAAATCCTGCAACCGCATTGTTTCCCGCAATCAGAAGTACAAGCGCAAGAAGAACAGCCACTGCATGCGCATGCGCGATAGAAATGAATGCATGTGTAAAGCCGGACTTTGCTGCGGTACGTACGGTTTTCCCAAGCAAAATCTCTTCCCTGAGCCGCGCAAGCAGCAGTGCATCCGCATTGACCGCCAGCGCGAAGGAAACGAGGATTGCCGCAACGCCGGGGAGATTGACCCGGATTCCCGGAATGGTGGCAAGGCCCATTAAGAATACAAGCAGATAGATCAGCAGCGACAGATCGGCAAGCAGCCCACCCAGGCGGTAGCGCACCAGAAAGAATACCGCCACAACCGCAAGCGCAATGCCAAGCACCATTGCAACGCTGTCCACCGCTGTTTCCCCAAGCGTTGCGCTCAGTTCACCTGCGTTTGTGAGCACCAACGCAACCGGCAACGCGCCGCTGTTAAGCTGATACGCGAGCAGTCCCGCGCTTTGGGCGGTAAACGAGCCGGTATCAAGATAGCCCGTTCCGTTGGTGATCGGAACGGATACGATTGGCTGCGCAATTACTTTATCATTCAGTTCTACCGTAAACTGCTTGCCGATATTGGCGGCAGTAGCGTCCTTAAAAGCCTTTGATGCTTCACCGGTAAGCTTGAAGCCGACTACATAGGAAACGTTCGCCGTTGTTTGTTGCTGGCCGGACTGCACGAACGCGCGGGCAATGCCGGAATTATCAAATATGACGTTGCCC
>JAEYLA010000215.1 GCA_023461495.1 Bacillota bacterium
TGACGGTGGACGCAATACCTAGGTGCGCCAGCGACCCGCTCAATGAAAACAGGTTGCCCAGGCCATAGTCGATGATGGCGATCATGTGTGCTTTCTCCTTTTTCGAGGGCTTTGCCCTCGAGCTCCCGCCCAAGGGACACATCCCTTAGGAATCCCATCCAGCATCCCTAGATTAAGTGCTATACAAATGAAATGGGTTCTTAGGGCCGTCACGGCCCTAAGCGGTGGTTTGAGGCAGAGCCTCCAACGTCCCTCTATTCCAACATTCCCTTCGTAGACGGCACCTCATTCGCATGTGCGGCGTCGATGGCGACAGCCTGCCTGAGCGCGCGGCCAAGCCCCTTGAACGCGGCTTCTATGATATGGTGGGAGTTTGTACCCCCAAGCTGCTTGACATGCAGCGTCAGCCCCATGCTGCGGCAGAAGCCCAAAAGGAATTCCTCAACCAGCTCCGTATCGAATGTACCGACCTTCTGGGTAGGGAGCGTCAGGCCATAGCTTAAATGCGCGCGCCCGCTGATATCGAGCGCTGTGAGGACGAGGGCTTCGTCCATCGGCAGGAGGAAGCTTCCATAGCGGGTGATGCCGCGCTTGTCGCCGAGGGCTTCGCGGAAGGCCGCGCCAAGGCAGATGCCAACGTCCTCCACAGTGTGGTGACCGTCTACCATCAGGTCCCCCTTGCAGGAAAGGGTAAGGTCAAAGCTGCCATGGCGGGAGAACAGGGTGAGCATATGGTCAAAAAACCCAACACCCGTCGCAAGCTCGCTGCTGCCCGCACCATCGATATTGATACTTAGGGTAATGTCCGTTTCCGCTGTTTTGCGAGCGATAGCGGCTGTTCTCATCGATTGCTCCTCCAATATATTTTAAGATTTCGTTGGGGAGGCGATCTCTTCCCTCCAAAGCTCGTCGGTTGCCGATAAAAGCCGGTCCATCTGTTCCGTTGTGCCGATGCTGATACGCACATAGTCCCCAATGCGCGGCTCCTGAAAATGCCGCACCAGTACGCCCTTCTCCTTAAGTCCCTGGTAATACGCTTCGCCGCTCATGCGCTCCGGCCTTGCGAATACAAAATTCGCCTGAGAGGGCAGGACGGAAAAGCCGCGCTTTTCGAGCTCTTTTATGGTATGGGTGCGTGTTTTCCGTATGGCTTCGGTGCAGGCCTCAAAGTATTTTGCATCCAAAACGGCGGCTTCGGCTGCGAGCAGGGAAAGGCGGTTGAGGTTGTAGGGGTTAAAGGAAAACTTCATGGCGTTGAGATCGCTGATAAGCGCCTCATTCGCAATCGCAAAGCCGATGCGCGCGCCCGCGAGTGATCGGGATTTTGACATGGTTTGGATCACCACGAGGTTTTCATAGGTGTGTATCAGCTTTACGGCGCTTTCTGCGCCAAAGTCCACATACGCCTCATCCACCACCACCACATGCTCCGGGTTCGCTTTTAAGACGCGCTCGATCTCCGCAAGGCCGATTGCCTGTCCGGTGGGGGCATTGGGGTTTGCAAGGAACACGGTGCCGCCCGCGGGACAATAATCGGAAGGATCAAGGCAGAGCGCGTCGTCGAGCGGCACGATGATGGACGGCACGCCATAGAGGCGCGCGAACACCTTGTAAAAGCCATAGGTAATATCGGCGTAGCAGGCGGGGGTGTCCGCATCGCAGAACGCCTGAAAGCAGAAGGCAAGCAGCTCGTCCGAGCCGTTGCCTAAAATCACTTCCCGCTCGGTCACATCATAATATGCAGCGATTGCGGCCACGGCGCGCCGCGTATCCGGGTCGGGATAGAGATTGAGCCGCTCCGCTTCCGCGCGCGAGATGGCATCAAGCACCTTTGGAGAGGGCGGGAAGGGGCTTTCGTTGGTGTTGAGTTTTACATATGCCCGGTTTTGCGGCTGCTCGCCCGGCACATATGGCCGCATATCCGAAAAACGGGTGCTTAAATACCTGCTCATCTGTCAGTCCTCATCTTCCTCGTCCTCATCAAACTCAAAACGCATACTCACACTTTTTGCGTGCGCCTCCAGCCCTTCGTTCTGGGCAAAGAACACGATCTGCTCCTGTACCTCGGAAAGCGCCTCCCGGGTGTAATAAATAAAGGAGGATTTTTTGATAAAATCATCCACCGAAAGCGGGGAAGAGAACCGCGCCGTGCCGTTGGTGGGCAGCGTGTGGTTGGGGCCCGCAAAATAATCGCCAAGGGCTTCGGGCGTGTAGTGGCCCAAGAAGATGCTGCCCGCGTGGCGGATCAGCGCAAGCAGTGCAAAGGGTTCCTCCACGCACAGCTCCAGGTGCTCGGGCGCGATGGCGTTGCTCCACCGAGCGGCTTCTTTGAGGGAAGCTACCACCACAATGCGGCCGTGATCCAGTATGGATTTTTCCGCAATGGTGCGGCGGGGCAAAAGATATAGCTGCCGGGCGACCTCGCTCTGTACGGCAAGCGCAAGCTGCTCGTCCGTTGTGAGCAGGATGGCGGCTGCCATCGGGTCGTGCTCCGCCTGCGATAATAAGTCCGCCGCCACAAAAAACGGGTCTGCGCTTTCATCGGCAATGATGAGGATTTCACTGGGACCTGCGACCATGTCGATATCCACAAGGCCGTAGACCTGCCGTTTCGC
>JAEYLA010000216.1 GCA_023461495.1 Bacillota bacterium
ATAGCGAGCGTTGTAATGAGCGGCGGAATGTTGAACATGTTGATAAAGAAGCCGTTGATAAGGCCGACCAGCACGCCCACCGCAAGGGTAATGAGCACAGCCAAGACCGGAGGAACGCTTGCCAGCAACAGGTTTGCCGTGAGCACGCAGGATAGGCCCACAATGGAACCGACCGAAAGATCGATACCGCCCGTTAACAGCACCATTGTCATGCCTACTGCAATGATGCCGTTTATGGCAACCTGTCTGAGGATATTGAAGATGTTGGTGGATTTTAAGAATTGCGGGGCGCGCAGGGAAAAGAATACGACCAGCGCAATGAGCACCAGGACGATCGCATACTGCGCAAGGAAGTTTTTCAGGTTGAATTTCTTGTTTTCCATTGCTGTACCTCTATAGAAAATTAATTGGAAGCGATATCGAGAATCTTTTCCTGCGAGAACTCACACTTGTCAAGCTCACCCTTGACGGTGCCGCCGCCCATGATCAATATCCTGTCGGACATGCCGATCAATTCCGGCATTTCAGACGAGATCATGATGATGCTGACCCCTTCTTTTGTGAGTTGCTGCATTAGCGCATAAATTTCCTGCTTTGCGCCGACATCAATGCCGCGCGTGGGTTCATCCAGAATCAACACCTGGCAGTTGACCGCCAGCCATTTCGCGATGACCACCTTCTGTTGGTTGCCGCCGGACAGGTTTTTGACCAATTGCTTGAAGGAGGGCGTCTTAATGATGAGTTCCTTCTTCATCTTTTCCCACACCTTTTTTTCACGCATGGCGTTGAGAAGGCCGAATGTGGAAAGACGCTCCAGAATACTGTGGGTAATGTTCTCGCCCACGCTCATTTCAAGGATTAACCCCTGCCCCTTGCGGTCCTCCGGCACAAGGCCGATTTTGTTTGCGATCGCGTCCCGCGGGGATTTTAACGCCAGCGTTTTGCCGTTGAGCGTAAGAGAACCGGAAACGATGGGATCCGCACCGAAAATCGCGCGGACAAGCTCCGTGCGTCCGGCGCCCACCAGCCCTCCAAGACCCAGGATTTCTCCCTTTTTCAATTCAAATGATACATCTTTTACGGTATGTGTTGTCAGATGCTCCGCCTTTAATACGGTTTCATCCGTGCAGCCCGCGCCGCCGGGGAAGTTTTCGCCAAGCTCCCGGCCGACCATATCCGCAATCATGCGCTGGCGGGTAATGTTTGCAATTTCCGTTGTGCGGATATGCTTGCCGTCACGCATGATGGTGACGCGGTCGCAAATCTCAAAAATCTCCTCCAGCCTGTGGGAGATATAGAGTATGGTCACGCCCTTTTGCTTGAGTTTTTTGACCATTTCGAACATGACGGCCGTCTCGTTGTTCGTCAACGGCGCGCTCGGCTCATCCATAATCAAAATTTTTGCATCCTGCGACATGGCTTTTAATATTTCAACGATCTGCTGGTACGCTACACCCAGCCTGCGCACCTGCGCGTTGGGGTCGATATTCATCCCCATCTCACGCGCATAACGCGCCGTTTCCTCGTACATCGCTTTTTTATCAAGGAAAATTCCCTTGTTCTTTTCACGGCCGAAAAAGATGTTTTCAGATACGGTCAAAAAAGGCACAAGATTAAATTCCTGGTACACTGCGCTAACGCCAAGTCCCATTGCCTGGATGGGCGTAAGGCCGTTATACTCTTTGCCGAACAGCTCGATAGTGCCCTTGGTGGGCATATGTGCTCCTGTGAGTATTTTGATGAGCGTGGATTTTCCCGCGCCGTTTTCACCGATGATGGCATGGACCTCGCCTGCGCGGAACTCCATGGAAACATCGTCAAGCGCATTTACGCCCGGAAAACTTTTGGAAATGTTCTGAAACCTCAATATGACGTCATTCATAACGGTTCTCCTGCTTCGGATTTGCCTGGGGATGCCTCAATTGCAGCCGCTGCCGCAACACTGGGAATGGACCTTTTGTATGGCATCCGTGCCGCCGGAACCACCCGGCGGCACGGATGCCACGAACGTTATCGTTCTTACCGCTTAGAATTCACCCTGCCACTTGGCTTCCATGGTGAAGTAGTCCGGTTCGGTCTTTGCGCCGTTCTTGAGCACTTCAAGGATAAGGTCTACGCACTTTTTGCCGGTTTCATACGGCTGGATGTCGATGGTGTAGCGGTAGAAGCTGCCCTCTTCCTTGATCTTGGCCTGTGCTTCCGCGGTGAAGTCTGCGCCGCCAACGAGGAAGTTGGTGGTGTCGATCCCCATGTTCTTCACGGCTTCATATGCGCCCAAAGCGCCGGAGTCGTTCACGCCAACGATCACGTTGACATCAGGACGGGACTGCAGAACGGATTCCGCAATCTTCATGCCCATTTCCGGGGTATCGCCAGCCTGGCGTGCAACGATCTCAGACTCTGGAGCCAGCTTGAGGATAGCATCCTGCAGGCCGTTGCCGCGCTGGATAACCGCTTCTACGTTATCCTGGCTGATGATGACGACCTTGCCCTTGCCGCCCAGCTTTTCATTGATCCACTTTGCCGCCTGGGTGCCGTTGAGGTAGCCGTAGTCATATTCGTTGACAATGCAGTTTGCGCTGGCGTTATCGATGGGCTGCGCTTCGCCAACTACCGGGATACCGGCGGCCTTCGCCTGCTCCACGATATCGGTGAGGCTCTTCTGATCAATGGGATCGGCAATGATGCCGTCAACGCCCATGGAAATGAAGTTTTCAAAGTGGCTGTACTGGGTTGCTGCATCGTAGCCTGCGTCGCTCACGATAACTTCAATCCCCAGCTCTTTGCAACGGTCTTCTACGCCCTTCTTCACGGAAATGAAGTACGGGTTGTCGATGTTCATGATGCTGTAGCCGATCTTTGTGACGGTCTTCTCAGCATCTGCGGGTGCCTCGGCAGCAGGCGCTTCAGATGCGGGTGCCTCGGAAGCGGGCGCTTCGGCGGCAGGGGTCTGCGCGGGTGCGCAAGCTGCGACCATGCCCAACATGAGCATTAGCGCAACGATCAGTGCGAGGGAACGTACTTGCAGTTTCATCATTCTTTCCTCCGGATTTATTATTCTCTGGCTGTTACGCCAAACAAAAGACTGTTTTACTTGGCCACCGGGTATTCGTTGCCCATGAGGTAGAGAGGCGCTTCGTCCTCTTCAATTTCGGGGAAGCGGCCCGTTTTTTCAAGGAAGCGGTTATCCACACGGTCATCATTCACTTTGGAAACTTCGCCAATCAGGATTGTGCCCGTGCCTTCTTCGCCCCAGAAGGAGTGGTACTGGCCGCTTGGCAGCGTGATGCTCTCGCCCGGGGTAATACGGATAACGGTGCCCGCGGGGACCTCCCGTTTGCAGCCATCCACATAAACGGTAACGGGGGTATCGGCAAGGCGCTCGTCCTCTGTGGAATTATAGACCTTCACCATAAGGTTGCCGCCGCCGCGGTTGATAATATCCTCCATTTTGCTCCAATGGAAGTGGTAGGGCGTCACCTGGCCCTCTCTTGTAATCAAGAGTTTTTCCGCATACGGCTTGATATACTTTTCTTTATCAAAATTGCCGTTGCGGATGGTGATCATCAGCAGGCCGATCTTTTCAAAATCGCCGGAGCCAAAATCCGTAATGTCCCATCCGAGCATGTTATCTCGGATTTCGTCATACTCATGGCCCTTGTTCTTCCATTCTTCCGCGGGCCAGGTAACAAACGGCGGCAGTGCAAAGCGGTGTTCTGCAATAAATGCAACCGCTTCTCTCATGATCTGGTTGAGTTCTGAACGCTTCATTGTTTCATTTCTCCTTTTTGATGCTGCTGCGCGATGCGGAATGCTCTTATTTGCCGCGCAGAAGACGATAATGCTAGAATTTGTTAATCGTTTAAGTATGTAAAATTGATTAATCGTTTAATGATCCGGACTTTTCCTTCCCTGAGGGGGCCTCCTGTTTTTACCTGGTTGAGCTTCTGATTTTTAATACGGGCGGCAGGAACAACTGCTTTTGTGTTTCCGTGCCATTCTCAATGTGTTCCAAGAGAAGGTCTACCGTGTGGCGGCACATCTCCTCCACCGGCTGTTTAACGGTGGAAAGCGGCGTTTCAAGGAGCGAGGAATACAACAGATCGTCATATCCTGCAACCGAAATATCATAGGGCACCTTTGCCCCCATATCCTGCAGCGCTTTTAGTACGCCCATCGCCATAAAATCATTGATGGTGGCGATTGCGTCCGGCCTTAAACGCCAGAGCTGCTCCGTAATGGCGTAACCCTGTTCAAAATTGGGGAAGATCTCAACAATCCAATCCTCCTCAAATGTTTCGCCCGCCTCTATATACGCCTGCTTGAAGCCCTCAATACGGAGCCTTGAAAGCGCGAGGCTTCTAGGGGCTGTGAGCAGAAATATTTTTTTCATGCCTTGGCCAAGAAGGTACCGTATCATCTGCTTTTGACCATCCCGAAGATCGGTCATGACACAGTTTGCTTTGACGCCTTCATAAAACGTGGAGCAGAATACAAACGGGATGCCGAGTTTCTCCAATGGTTCCAAGTGCGTCAGGCTTTTCCCGTTTTCTATGGAAGGGACAATAGCAATGCCCTCCACGCCCTTGGCAACGAACATGCGGATGTATTGGGCCTCTTTTTTGACGCTGTCGTCGGAGATGCCAAGCATCACCCGGTATCCCATCTGTTCCGCATAGCGGTTGAATTCATGCACAATACCCGCAAAGAACGGGTTCCTGATATCGGTGACGATCAGGCCAAGATAGCCGCTTTTCTTAGTTTTCAGGCTTCTCGCGTTTTCATCAATAAAATAATTGAGCTCTTTGGCAGCGGTAAGCACGCGCTGCTTGGTTTCCTCGCTCACGCCCGGCTTATTATTGAGCGCAAAGGATGCTGCGGCGGTGGATACGCCCGCAGCTTGCGCAATTTGTTTGATCGTCGTTCTGGTCAAAGAATGCGCTCCAATAAAATCAAATTTTTACAAATAGTTTCTCAAGTAATAACAGATTGATATAACGATTAAGTTGTGGATTTATTGTAACTTACCCATCCTGAGAATACAAGTATTTCTTTTGGAATTCGCGAATGTTTACATTTGGCATTGTAACATAACGCCTGCGCAATCCATCTGGTTCGTTGAGAGACAAAGACGCGCAACGCGATCAAGCTTCTGGAGTTTATGGGAATTAATCAAAATGTTGTGGCTGAAGCAAAAACCATATTGTTAAAAGAGGCCGATCCCAATGGCTAAGTTGCAGCTTCCTCTGCCGCCATATTTTTCGTATGGGCTGCACGAATTTAGGTGCTGTGGAAGTATATCGGGGGATCGGACAATATTCATTTAAAAGCACACCAGAGCCTGCCTCTCCTCCTATCAGGCGTTCCCCTGCTTCGCCTGTATGCGGTATAATAGAAAATACGGCTCTAAACAACGCATGCCCGGAGAAATTGGGGAACCAAGCTACCGGTACCATCCGGTGGATTGCCCCTTTAGGGCAATCATAGGAGCCGTTCTAATTGGGAAAGGAATTGGGCATGAACACAAACGGATATTTGTCTCCACCTGAAATTGCGGAAGCGACGATACAAACTGGTATCAAGAAAACAGGGATGCCTGTTATCAATATGATTCTATTGGGCATCTTGGCGGGCGCGTTCATTGCGTTCGCTTCGGAAGGCTCCAATATGGCGGCGTTCAATCTATTTGCCAACCCCGCAACCTATGGGCTTGGCAAGGCGCTTGCGGGTGCTGTGTTCGGCACCGGGCTGATGCTTGTCATTATCGCGGGAGGGGAACTTTTCACGGGGAATACCCTGATCCTTACGGGCGTACTCAGCAAAAAGATACGCGTATCCGCCATGCTCAAAAACTGGGTTTTTGTCTACGTCGGGAATTTGATAGGCTCCGTATTGATCGCGTATATGATGAACGAATCGGGCCTTTTCCACAGCGGCGCCGACGTCTTGGGCGCGATGACCATTAAAATTGCCGCCTACAAGGTCGGCCTGACCTTCT
>JAEYLA010000217.1 GCA_023461495.1 Bacillota bacterium
TGGAATACTCCTGCTCCGGTTTTGTGCTCTATTTGGGACTTAACAAAAAATATCCTGTCAAATCTCTGCACACCCTCCGCTTTGCGGGCGACTTTTCAGGCAATGTGGCGGATCTCTTTGACCGCAGGCAATTGCCGTGGAATCCTTCCTTTTCCCTGTATGTGCCAAGCATCTTGGATGCGTCCCTTGCTCCCGAAGGCTGTGAAGCGCTCTATGTGTTCGTCCCCGTACCCGGGCTTTCCGGCCGTACGATTCATTGGGACGAGACGGCGGTGCAGGCATACCGGGATCAAATCATACAGATCCTTGAGAAGGAAACGCCCTTTTCGGATATCAGCGGACACATCGTATTTGAGCGCCGCTTCACCCCGGAGGATTTTGAAAACCGCTTTAATGCCATGCATGGCACGGTCTTCGGGCTGAATCCCACCTCGCGGCAGAGCGACTATTTCCGCCCCCACAACAAATTCAGCGGGTGCGAAAAATTGTATTTCTGCGGCGGCAGCACGCACCCCGGCGCGGGCGTGCCGCTTGCTTTGACAAGCGCACGGCTAGCCGCAGAAGAGCTGATGCGGGATGACCGCAGAACGTTAGCGGTATCGGCATCCCGCCAAAATAGTATGACTAAGCCGTTGTTTCGCAAGAAAGAGGGCCCATGATGCATGTTTGGGGATTGTTCGTCTCACTGTCCTTTGTGTGCCTGATGCTTGGAATATCTGCAGTTCTGCAGAAAAAGGGCGTATTGGACGGCGAAGGCGCGCGCAAATTCATCCATATCAGCGTATCCAACTGGTGGCTAATCGCAATGGCTTTTTTTAAAACGCCGCTTTGGGCGTGTATCATCCCGGCGCTGTTTATTGTGGTCAATGCGCTGAGCCACTGGCACCGGCTGATTCCCGCCATGGAGCGCACCGGAAAAGATGCGGGCTACGGTACTGTTTACTATGCCGTTTCGCTCACAATACTCGCGCTGTTTACGTTTGGCCCGTCAAGCCGCCCGTATGTTGGCGCTTTGGGCATCCTCTCCATGGGGTACGGGGATGGGGTTGCCGCTATCGCAGGGCAGCGGTATGGGCGCAGGAAGTACCGCGTGTGGCGTACAGAAAAGAGCTATCTCGGCAGCGCCGCCATGTTCCTGTTTTCCTATGCGGCCAGCCTGTTGGTCCTGCTCTCTGTCGGCAGGCACGCGCCGTTCCCCGCGCTGGTGCTTGCATCGGCCGCAACGGTATTGGAGGCCGTGACGCCGTTTGAGCTTGATAACCTCACGGTGCCGCTTGGCGTCTCCCTGCTATATCAGCTGTTGTTTTTCGTCTGATTATGATTTCTCCGCCCGAAGGAGTGCTGTATGCTGTTTGACGTTGTGATCGGCTTTGTGGGGAGTGTCCTCATCGCCGGTTTTTCCATAAAAAAAGGATTGCTGACCGCCTGGGGCGCTGTATTGAGCGTTGCAACCGGTACGCTTTACGGCCTGTTTGGCAGCTGGCGGTTATGGGTGCTGTTGATCCTGTTCTTTTTGAGCGCCAACCTCATCTCCCGCCTGCGGGACAGATATTTCCCCTCCGACGGCAAAATGAAGAAAGACAGCCCCCGGAACGCTTACCAGGTGCTTTGCAACAGCCTCCCCGCGCTCATCGGCGGCGCGCTTTTCTTTTTTACAGGCACCCGGCTCTATCTTGTGATTGCCTGCGGCGCAATTGCTGCGGCGGCTGCGGACACCTGGGCCTCTGAAATCGGCATCTTAAGCAGACGGCTGCCTGTTTCCATCCTGACCGGCAGGCCCATGGGAAAAGGCCTTTCAGGCGGGGTAAGCGCGCTTGGTCTTTTTTGTACTCTACTCGGTTCCGCCTTTATCGCACTCGCCGCACTGCTGCTCTATGGACATGCATTGCTGTTTAGGGAGACGCAATGGAACGCGTTTTCCCTCATCGCCGTATGCGGCGTATTTGGTTCCATCATCGACAGTTTTCTTGGCGCGACTGTACAGGCAAAATTCAGGTGCGCCGATATGGACGTGATTGTAGAAAAGCGGCTTCCGGGAGAGGGATGTGCGCTTGTTTCCGGCATCGCCTGGGTCAACAATGATCTTGTCAATGTGGCAAGCGGCCTGATCGCCTGTGTTCTATGCATTCTGCTGGGCCGGCCTGCGTTATAGGGAACGGCCCACTCTCCGAGGATAGAACGTGGGTTTCTCTATGGCAAGCGCATCCCGGATCAGGTACGTCGCCCAGTATTCATGATAGGTGACAAAGCCTTTCTCCTTCATATCCGTTGCAATCTCCACGCCAATATAGCGCCAGTGCCATGGTTCAAATCCAAAGCCTGTGAGTTCCGATTTCCCCTTGGGGTAGCTCAAAATGAACCCGTATCGGTAGGCGCGCTGCATAAGCCACGCATATTCGCGCGTCTTTTCATAATCGTATTCCCCCAGTGTCTTATAGGTCACGTTCTTTTTGCGCAGGTCAAACGCAAGCCCCGTCTGGTGCTCGGAATGCCCGGGCCACGCATACCACAGGCTATTCGCACTGCCGCGTTTTTTATTGAGCCGGTATCCCGCCTTGATATAAAGCTGCAGCCCTTCCTTTTCCATATCCTTTGCCATACTTAATAACGCGTTGTAACAATCCTCCCGCAGGGTCACGCCGCTTTGCGCGTAATTCCGGTCCACCTTCACCAGGTTTTTCGGCTTATACCCCTGCGGCAGCGCGTAATGTTTGCTCACAAATACGTCCACGCGTTCAGGCCACGCTACTTCGACAGCATGCTGATAATTGGGCTGGTCCAGCCCCAGATTGACCATAATTAACACATCCCGCCCTTCCATGCCCGGATTCTTCTTTAGAAAGGCAGCATACCTTGGTTCATACGCCTCTATATCATTGTCCGGATTGTAGCGCGCATAGGAAGCCGTCCACGCAAACACCCCTATGAGTACAATTACGACGCTCAACATTTTTTTCATAGCCATTCCTGATGCCGCGCTGCAAATTCCGTTCAGATCCCATACGGCAGGCTTATTGTGTGCGCATATGCCTCCGCTTCATGCAAGCGCCACCATCCATAATCACCCAATATAGCGTGGGTACTTGTTTTATACAGGGCAACTGATATAATTACTCCTTAAGCGGTCAAAAAACAGGAAAGCGAGAATGCAATGGAGCAAACGCGGACGCAAAACAAAATGGGGGTTATGCCGGTGGGCAGGCTGCTGCTCGGCATGTCCGCACCCGTCATGCTCTCCATGTTTATACAGGCCTGTTACAACATTGTGGACAGCATTTTTGTGGCGCAATTGAGCGAAAATGCGCTGACTGCTGTCTCTTTGGCGTTTCCGATGCAGATGCTGATGATTTCCGTGGCGGTAGGTACAGGCATCGGCATGAACTCGCTCATCTCCCGCCGTTTGGGGGAACGGCGCTTTGAAGAGGCGAACCTCGCCGCGTCAAACGGGCTGTTCCTCTTAGCGCTAAGCGCAATCGTGTTTGCAATATTCGGCCTGACGCTGACAAAGCCGTTTTTTCAATTGTTCACGGACGATCCTGAAATCCTGCAGATGGGCGTGGATTACCTTTCCATCTGCATGATCTACTGTTTCAGCGTCTTCCTGCAGATCGGCTGCGAGCGCATCCTGCAGGCCACCGGGAATACGCTCTACCCCATGCTCATGCAGCTGGCCGGGGCCATCACCAACATCATACTGGATCCCATCCTGATATTCGGCTACCTTGGATTCCCGGCTATGGGCGTTTCGGGGGCCGCCATCGCAACGGTCGCGGGGCAGCTCGTTGGGATGCTCTTCAGCTTCTGCCTGATCTTTATGAAGGAGCACGAGGTAAAGGTGCGTATCCGCAAGTTCCGTCCAAACCTGCGCCTGATCGGCGAAATTTATGCGGTAGGCGCGCCCT
>JAEYLA010000218.1 GCA_023461495.1 Bacillota bacterium
CAGGCCAGGTATACCCGCTTTCAAATTCAATCGTATTGGGGCGCGATCCCAAGAAGTGCAACATCATATTCCCTTCGCAGACGCCGGGTATCAGCGGCGTACACTGCGAGGTGCGGGTTTCAAATGGTGCTGTGATGCTCATTGACCGCGGATCGAGCTACGGCACGTTTTATAACGGCGCAAAGCTCCGGCCAAATGAACCTGTTGCGCTGCGCGTGGGGGACTCCTTCTATCTGGCTACGCCGCAAAACGAATTCAGATTGTCTTGAGAGGAGAATATGAACGCTGCAGAGATTGATCATGTTTGCCTCAAATGCATGCAGCCCGGCCTTTCCGGCGGGATATGCGGGCACTGCGGAACCAGAAGCGGCTTTCAACAGGAACCGGCGTTTGCGCTTCCGGCGGGCAGTATTCTCCACGGCAGGTATTTGGTTGGCGCGGTACTCGGGAACGGGGGCTTTGGCATTACCTATATCGGCTACGATCTCAAGGAAGACCGGCGTGTGGCCATAAAGGAGTTTTTGCCAACCGGCATGGCGAACCGTTATCCGGGTACGACGACGGTTTCCGTCTACCACACCTCGCAGGAATTCTTCTATGGACTTAAAAAATTCCTGGAAGAAGCCCGCGTCATTTACAAGTACCGCGCCCACCCAAACATCATTTCGGTTTCCGCGCTGTTTGAAGAAAACAATACCGCGTATTACGTCATGGAATATTTGGAGGGCTGCGACCTCAAACAATACCTCAACAAAAGAGGGAGCGTTCTCTCCTTTGAAGAAACGCTTGGGCTATTGCTGCCGGTATTTGATGCGCTTACGGCCATACATAAGGACGGGCTCATTCACCGGGATATCAGCCCGGATAACATCTACGTCTGCTCCAACCGCCAGGTAAAGCTTCTCGACTTTGGGGCGGCGCGCGTGGCGTTGATCGAAAAGAGCAAGAGCCTTTCCATTATATTAAAGCGCGGGTACGCGCCGCCGGAGCAATATCAAACCAACGGCAACCAGGGCCCATGGACGGATGTCTATGCGCTTGGCGCGACATTTTATCGCTGTATGACAGGCAAGCTCCCGCCAGAGGCAACGGAACGGTTAATGACGGATACGCTCATACCGCCCGCGCGCCTTCTAAAGGATGTACCGCCTGCGGCAAACGAAGCGCTGCTGCGTGCGCTTGCGGTAAAAGCGGGCAACCGGTTCCAAAACGCAGCGCAGTTTAAGTTGGCGCTGACACAGCCGCAGCATTCGGGTGGCGGGGGAAGCGTACAGCGGGATATCCAAATACAACAGACCGGCACAAATCCGAAATATGAAGCACGGGGAATGATGATGAATAATAAAGTGTTGGGCAAACGGTTTTTAGCTTACCTCATTGATGCGCTGATTGTCGGTGCGGCAGGACTGATCCTCTTTTACATTCTGGACGTATCGTTGGGCCTATATGTCATGCTTACATACGCGATCTGTGTCGGGTATGGGTCGGTCATGGAATATTCGCCAAGCCGCGCGACATTGGGAAAGCGCGCGCTTCATTTGCGCGTAGGGGACGCCTACGGCCAGCCTCTTCCAAACAACAAGATCATCATTCGGAACCTTGTCAAGTATTCCCCTACGCTGGGTTTGTTCATCCCGGGCGGCGGCTATCTTCCGGCGCTGGCAGCACTGGTGATATTCGGTTATGCGTTGTTTGACGCCAACCGGCAGGCGGTGCACGACAAGGCCGCGGGCACCTATGTTATGGAGATGGTTCCCGGGTATGCGCCTGCTCAGCAGCCGTATGCGCAGCCGATCCAGCCCGTACAGGCGCCTGTCAGGAGAATCAGCCTCCAGGGGACAAAAGGCCATTACTTTGGCGTTGAATTTCCTGTAGGGGAGTTTGTTGTGCTGGGCAGAAACCCCGGCGGCTGCGGGATCGTATTTCCGAACGATGCGCCGGGCGTCAGCGGTATCCACTGTGAGGTGCGCCTGGACAGGGCCTCCTATACCGTACAGATTACGGATAAAAATTCTTCCTACGGAACATTTGTAAACGGGCGGAAGCTTGTTCCCGGCCAACCCGCGATTTTGCACAACGGCGATGCCTTCACCATTGGGGAGGACAATACGTTTGCCGTTGTCATTCAATAAGGAGACAGCAATGAATGTACGGATCGCCTACTGCTCGAGCCGTGGGGGGAGAAGCTATAATGAGGACAGCGTACGCCTGTTCCAGCGTACAGACGCCGCGGCTGTGGTTGTTGCCGATGGCTTGGGCGGGCATGGCGGGGGGGATGTCGCTTCCGCGATTGCGGCGGATACGATGATGCAGCTGTTTGCAAACGAATCCGTCGCAACTGCGGAAAAATTGCGGGAGATGTTCGAGGAAGCAAACAGGCGCATCCTCCGGGAGCAAAACAGCTTTCATAAAATGAAAAGCACCTGCGTCACGCTTTTGCTCACAGGCAAAAGTGCGGTGTGGGGGCATGTCGGAGATTCGCGCCTGTATCACTTTTATGAGGACGGCCTGGCGTTCCAGACGGCAGACCACAGCGTATCATACCTTGCCTACCGTTCAGGAGAAATTCCGTATGCGGGTATCCGCTTCCATGAGGATCGGAACAAAGTGCTGCGGGCTTTGGGCAATGAGGAGGAGATACGGCCCGAAATTGCAGGCGTGGAGATGAAAAAGGGCTTTCACGCGTTCCTGCTGTGTACGGACGGGCTATGGGAATATGTGCTGGAAATGGAAATGCAGGCGGATTTGTGTAAGGCGAATACGCCGGAGGATTGGATTTCATTCCTGGTCGCAAGGCTTGGTAAGCGCGTGAACGGCAAAAACGATAACTTTTCCGCCGCTGCGGTGTTCGTTATTATACCATAGGAGCGAAGCGGAGTATGGTATAATCCGCGCATGTGCGTTTGGCCCGCAGGCCCAAAATCGCACGCGCATATCAATCGTGTGCATAGATGGGAGATATTGATATGAAGAAGTTGATTTGCTGGTGCAGCATCCTGTTGCTGCTTCTGGTATCGTTTCCGGCCCGGGCGGCGGAACCGCTTATTGTACACGCGGAAAGCTATCTTGCGCAGCAGGGGACGGTGCGCTTATATTGGAGTACGAATTTAGAAAGGATGCCCGTCGCATCCGAAATCGCGCTGCAGGTTGGAAACCAGACGCTGCCCATCATGGGGATTGAGACATTTGGGCAGACCGGCGAGGGTGCGACATATCTGTTTTTAATCGATATTTCCGGTTCCATCGGGGCAAAAAAGCTTACTGCCATCAAACAGACGTTAGCATCCATTATCAACAGCTTGAAAGAGCAGGACAATGCGGGCGTGCTCCTTGTGGGCGACGAGGTGGAGATACAGGCGCTCACCGCGGACAAGGCGGCGCTTACAACCCAAATTGAAAGTATCGCGAGCGGCACAAAAACCACCAACCTGTATCTGGGCATCACAAAAGGGTTGGAACTGCTTGC